>DASYQG010000001.1:0-7887 GCA_036005825.1 Chitinophagaceae bacterium
GGTGAAAGTTGTTTGACTTTAATAAGAGTGAATGTAAGCTTACCCATGACGGTTGTATCAGGGTAGTTTTTTTTATAATTTGCCAAAGTGTTTTTATAGCCATAAGTAACGCCGGACTTACCAATAAACATCAACGAATCATTTTCCCAATAACCAACCATGAACGCATCTACATCACCGCGGTTCCAGGCGGCATTTTGTTTTGTAAGTACATTTCTAACTTCAGTTTCGTCTTTTGTCTGACTAAAAGCAGAAAATGATAAAATAGTTAAGAGGACAATAAATGTTGACTTCATAATTTTTTAATTGACCTTCAAGGTAGTCAAAAAGAAATTTTAAAAATAAAAACCTCTGAAACAATTAGTGATTGCAATCAGCCGCATGGCAATGTTTTGCCTGGCGGCAAAATTTCCAATTCAAATAGTATGCGAATATGATAAGAATGGAGGATGGAATGATCAGCCAAAATATATAGTCAGTAAAAAAATGTTTTATTGTCAATAATAACATGCCGGCAATAAATAAAAATAGGGGAGAAAGTTTGTGATGATGTTTTTTATATCCATGCCACAAAGTAAAACCACCGATCAAAAGGGCAACCAGGATCATCCCTGCTTCAAAATAAATATTATCAAGAATATTAATGCCGAATAGTGGCAATGTGCTTATAAAGAGCGGCAACAAAGCGCAATGAATTGCACAAGCCAATCCAGCAGAAACACCAAATGCATTCCAATTGATCTGAACTTTCATGGACTACAAAGATAACCATGTGCAACGGCGTTGCAAAATATATTATCTTTGCTTATTGAATCAGATCGGATCAATCATAAGTAATTTTGGATTTACACTATGAGCAGGAAAACTATTTTTTACATCGTTTTTTTCTTTTTGCTGGTGTTAGGTTTTTATTTTACCATGAGCCAGCTGATACCAGGTTTTGGAAAATCAAGACTTGAGCCTATCGGAAGAGTATCACCTTTTTCATTTACAAACCAGGATGGAAAAAAAGTGACGGAGAAAGATGTGGCCGGGAAGGTCTTTGTTGCAGAATATTTTTTTACAACGTGTAAAAGCTGGTGCCCGATCATGCATGCGAATATGAAAATAGTGTATGAACGATTTAAAAATGAAAAAGACTTTCTTATACTGGCTCATACATGTGACCCGGCTACCGATTCTGCAGCAAAATTAAAAAAATATGCAGATTCATTGAAGGTTGATACCCAAAAATGGATCTTTCTTACAGGCACCAAGGACAGTCTTTATAGACAAGCCCGGTATAGTTATAAAATTGATGATCCCAACAATAACCCGCTTAATGGTGAAATAGATTTTCTTCATTCCCAGTTTTTTTCATTGGTTGATAAGAACGGAGTTGTTAGAAATATTTATGAAGGGAATGAAAGGAAAGATGTAGAAAGAATGATAAAAGAGATAGAAGTATTATTGAAAGAAAAATAATTTTTATGAACACGAAGGTTCATGATATTCTTCGTCGTAACCAACTCAGTGTTACGGAAAGCCGCGAAAAGATCCTCAATCTTTTTTTAACGAATACAAGAGCACTTGCACACGCAGATATAGAACATAAGGCAGGTGAAAGGTTCGATCGTGTAACGGTTTACCGCACTTTGCAAACCTTTGTTGAAAAAGGAATATTACATACAATTCCTACTGCTGATAACTCAGTGAAATATGCTTTGTGTAAAAATGATTGTTTTGAAGGGCACCATCATGATAATCATTATCATTTTATTTGTGCTGTCTGTGGTAAAACAGAATGTCTTGAAGATTTTGTTATTCCTTCCGTTAGACTTCCAAAAGAATACCTGGCTAATAATGTTGAGATAGTTGTGAATGGAATTTGCAGCGCCTGCCGGAAAAAGTAAGCCCCCACGTGGAAACGTGGGGACTTAGGTTAAGGCTCTGATTAGTAGCTATATTGAAATGCAATTACTGCGTTTACTTTTCTAACGTAAAGTAATAGGAGAAATCACTGCATTCCAAAAAAGAGGCATACCACGTTTGTGGTATTTTCCATTATTTTTTTGTTAAGGCCTGCATTTCGGAGTGTACGAAGGACATTAAGTTGCCGACTACAGTAGGGGAAAAGTCAAAACGAAGCCCGGCGGACCTAAAAAGCTCCGGTAAAGTACGTGTGCCGCCTTGCGCCAATGCAGTTATATAATTATTGAGGGCCTGGTCTTTATTTTCTTTAAACTGTTTCCATAGGCCGATAGCCCCAAGTTGTGCTATGCCATATTCGATATAATAAAAAGGCACTTCAAAAAGGTGCAGTTGTTTTTGCCAAAAATACCTGCGATATTCTTCTAACCCTGAAACATCAAGAACCGGGGAAGTAAACTCATTGAAGATCTCAACCCATTTATCTGATCTTTCTTCTTCTGTATGATTTGAATTTTCATATAGCCAATGCTGAAACTTGTCAATAGTAGCGATCCATGGAAAAATAGTTATCACTCTTTCAAGTTGATGTTCTTTGGCCTGCTTTAATTCTTCTTCAGATTTAAAAAATACATGCCAGTAATCCATAGAGAAAAGCTCCATAGCCATACTTGCAACCTCTGCGATCTCCATTGGGTATTCTTTGAAAGAAGTCAATTCAAGATCGTGGGCAAGAAAAGAATGAACTGCATGACCACCTTCATGCACCATTGTTGTTACATCATCCATTTGGCCGGCTGCATTCATAAAAATAAAAGGAGCGCCACTTTCTGCTAATGGACAATTGTATCCACCGGGTGCTTTTCCTTTTCTGCTATCAAGATCAAGATGGCCCATTGCTTTCATCTTGCTCAGGCAATCGCCAAAAAATGGTTTTAGCTCATTAAAGCATGCGATCGATTTTTCAACAAGTTCATCGCCGGTTTTAAAAGGATTCAATGCTTTTTCATCTGCAGGATGTGCTTCAAGATCCCATGGCCGCAACTCATCTAAACCAAGTCTTTTCTTCTTTCTTTCATAGATCTCATTTACCAGTGGTAATATTTTTTCTTTTACGGCCTGGTGAAATTGAAAACAGTCTTGGGGCTTGTAGTCAAAACGACCCATCTCGGCAAACTTATAGTCACGGAAGTTGGCAAAGCCTGCATTCACAGCAATACGATGACGCTTTTCTACAAGTGATGAAAATAATTTGTTTAGACTTTCTTTATCCTTTAATCGTCTTTCTCCAACTTTTCTATAAACCGACTCTCTTAATTTCCTATCATTATTTTCAAGAAATTTCGATGCTTGTTGTAATGTGTATTCTTTACCATCAACTTCAATTGTCATTTTACCAGCAATAACCCCGTATTGCTGTTGCATCACATTCATTTCAGCAAGAATAGGGATGTTCTCTTCACGGAAAAGATCAATGTTCTTTTTTACAGTACGCAGGTATGTAAAGAATTTTTGCTGATCGAGCTCTTTTGTAAAAGGAGAGCTGATAAGTTTCTTATTCAGCTTATCAGCATAAGGTTGTGCTTTCGGCTGAATTTCCATCATGAAAAAAGTAAATGCTTCTTCCAGTTCTTTATTCTCGGTATCACAAGTCATTTTTATTTGCCGCCAGCAACCGTCTTCGCTTAAAACTGCTTCCAACTCACTTATGTCTTTTAACCACTGTTCCAGGTCTTCTTTTGAATTTATTTCTCTTTCAAGAAGATCAATAAAAAAAGGCTCAAGGTTTGCCCAGGTAGTAACGGTAAAATCCTTTGGTAAAAAATGGCGGGGAAGTTTTTTTATATTGGCAGAGTACATAATGAAATAAATTTGCAAAATGCCAATGTGCAAATTAAGGACCACTTTCATTCGCACATTAGCAAACTATCGTTAACCTTTTATTCAGATTTCTTTTTAGTAGCTCTCTTCTTCGGCTTCTCTTCAGCGATCGGTTCTTCTTTTACTTCTTCAACAGCCTCTTCTGCTTCTTCAGGCAGTTCAGAAAGTTTTATTTCTACATTATGTTTTTTCAATGATTCAAACCATTTCACCATTTTCTTCATATCGCTGCTGTATACTCTTTCAAAATCCATTTCAGGATAAACTTTTTCGAAGTATTTTTTTACAGCATCATTACTCTTTGCATCTGGCAAAGAACCGCCGTCTTTTTCCATTGCATTAAAGACATCTACCAGGTTTACATTTTCTCTTTGTGTATAAACCTCGATGCTTTCCAGGTGAGAAAAATTATGCACACGGCCGGAAATGAATTGGGTCTTATTGTCATCAAGCGAACGGACAACGGCCCCGTCTCCGCGGCTGCTGATCAGCTCAAATAATCCGGGAAGCCCGGTAACAGCAACAAGTTTACTATACTCCATAAAAATTTAAAATTTGGGAGTGCAAGATAACCCGAAAAAGGCAAGTAAAATCGCTCGGTTTATTTTTATTCAGCCACCCAATACATCTTGTATTTGAATTAATTTACATGGAAAACAGGGTTATATATGAAATTGCTAATTCTTATTAGCTCAGTACTGATAGTAATATTTTATAGCTGCAAGCAAAACAGGAATGCGGTCCAGGCTCAAACGATACTAAGGGACACTTCTATCAAATTGGGGACTTCGTATAGCGAAATGTTTTTTGATAGCACACAAATGGAAAAATTTATTTCCGGACAACAAATGCGTGACTCACTTAAAAAAAGGATCCGGAATTTCTATAATGCCCGCAATTACCAGTTTGCCTGGTTTTTTAAAGAAGGCATGGCGGACTATGCTTCTTCTTTTTATGACGCTTATAATGATTATATCAACTATTCTCAGGACACGACACTAAGAAATCCTTCCTTAGAGCAATTATATGATTCGTTGTCAAACGGAAATTTTAATTATAATATTAATGATAGTATTGTATTAAATGCCGAGTTGCTTTTGACAGCACAATTCTTCCGCTATACCCGAAGGGCATACCAGGGAAGTAATCAACTAGATGCCCAGGAATTAGATTGGTTTATTCCACGAAAAAAAATTGATCCTTCTGCGTTGCTTGATTCTGTGTTGTCCCGCAAGGGTAAGAATTTAAAAGAACTGGAACCGGTAAACCGGCAGTATGATTTATTAAAGAACTATCTTCTTAAATATTATGAGATCGAAAAAAATGGCAGCTGGTCTTTTATAAAGGCAGATAAGAAAAGCTACAAACTAAATGATAGCTCCGCGTTGATTCCTATAATTAAAAAAAGATTATTTCTAACAGGCGATTTGGTCAAAGAAGACACGACTGAAATTTTTACTAAGGAATTGGAAGATGGCGTAAAAAGTTTTGAGAAGCGTTACGGTTTAAGGGAAGACGGTATTATCACGACGACGCTTTTGAACGAAATGAACCGCCCGATCGAAGAACGGGTACAACAAATATTAATAAATATGGAACGTATTCGTTGGGTACCTGCTGAGCCAACGACTGATTACCTGCTAGTGAATATACCGGAGTTCCGGTTGCATGTATATGATAAAGGGCAATATAGCTGGAGCACAAATGTGGTGGTAGGCAGCACTGCAAATAACACAGTAATTTTTACTGGTAATCTAAAGCATGTGGTTTTCAGTCCCTACTGGAATGTTCCTTCCTCAATATTAAAAAAAGAAGTATTACCAGGTATAGCAAAAAATAAAAATTATTTAGCACGACATCACATGGAATGGAATGGGAATAGTGTAAGACAAAAACCAGGGCCATGGAATTCACTCGGCCAGGTTAAATTTTTGTTTCCTAATAATTACAGTATTTACCTGCATGATACTCCATCAAAAAACCTTTTTAGCGAAGAGAAAAGAACATTCAGTCATGGATGCATCCGGGTCGGCGAGCCTAAAAAGCTTGCACAATTTATTTTGCGTAACGATGCAAATTGGGATTCAGTTAAAATAACAAAAGCGATGAACGCTGGTAAGGAGCAATTTTATAATATAAAAGAACCAATTCCTGTTTTCATTGGATATTTTACAGCATGGATTGATAGGGATGGGAAATTAAATTTCCGCGACGATGTTTATGGCCATGATAAAAAAATGAAAGAAAAATTATTTGCAAAAGCAAAATAAATGTCATCATGAAAAGAAAGATCGTGTATAAAATATTTACCATAATAACTGCGCTATTTATTTTTTTACAAGTTCCTGCACAATCATCAAAACAAGAAATGCAAAAGTTGATTGACGAAAACCTGCAGCTAGCCGTGAAGCAATATAAGTATATGCAGAAATTATTACCTGCCGACAAATTGCCCCGCAGTTATGATTCTGTAAAAAATGAACTGATTGTTTCCGGGAGTGATTGGTGGTGTAGCGGTTTTTACCCGGGGTCTTTATGGTATTTATATGAATATACAAAGGATGAAAGTCTGAAAGATGAAGCAATACGAAGCACCGCTTTATTGGAAAAGGAAAAAAATAATACAGGCACACATGATCTTGGGTTCATGCTTTATTGCAGTTATGGAAATGGATACCGGCTTACAAAAGATAATTCGTATAAAAATATAATGATCACTGGCGCAAGATCTTTATCAACAAGATTTAATCCGCTGATCGGCTGTATCAAATCATGGAATAGCAGCCGCTGGCAATTCCCGGTTATAATTGATAATATGATGAATCTTGAATTCTTATGTGAGATGACAAAGCTTAGTGGTGATTCATCTTTTTATAGAATAGCGGTAACACATGCAAATACAACTATAAAAAATCATTATCGAAAAGATTTTAGTTCTTATCACGTTATCGATTATGATACCATCACCGGTAGAATGATAAAAGGATATACAGCGCAGGGCGCATTTGATGAATCTGCCTGGGCACGAGGTCAGTCATGGGGTTTATATGGATTTACCATGATGTACCGGGAAACACGGAAGAAAGAATATTTGGACGAGGCTAATCATATTGCAAATTTTTTATTGCATCATAAAAATATGCCAGCTGATAAAATCCCCTATTGGGATTATGATGCGCAAGAGATCCCAAATACTTATCGTGATGCGTCTGCCGCCGCAATTCTTTGTTCAGCATTATTAGAGTTGGCGAAGTATTCTAACAAGACCCAGCAAAAAGAATATATGAATGTGGCGATTACTATTATTAAAAATCTTTCTTCATCTTATCGTGCTGTCGAGGGCACTAATGGAGGGTTTATTTTGAAACACGGCGTCGGCCATTTGCCGGCAAAATCAGAAGTTGATGTGCCACTTACCTATGGTGATTATTATTTTATAGAAGCATTAATGCGTTATAAAAACTGGTACTTAAAATAAATAGTATGAGCTTGCAAAGGCAAGCTCGTACTATTCAAATGTTAACTTCTCTTTTCCTTTCGCCTGAAGCCAGCCAGAAAGATCAATCCAGCGACACTAAAGGTTGCAATTAAAATTCCTTTATCCCTTTTAGGCTCGTCTTGTATTGAAAGCGCAATTGATGCATAGGAAGCTTCTTTCGGTACATATTTTTCTTCTGGTTGCTCAGATACTACATCCCAATCACTATAATCTTTACCTGTCAGGTAAGTAAGCATTTCCAATTCATCTGCCCTGCGTTGTTTTAATTCTTTCAAATATTTTTTGCCTGCGTCACAAGTGAAATCGCCTGTGGCAGGATGAGTGATCACATATCTTGCCTGGTAGTTATCTGTATTTGGTGTTACCTGGAACATCAGGTCTTGTGGAAATGATTTTCTATTATAACGAACATGCAATCTTGTGAAATAAGCTTTATCGGAATAATCATCATTATCGTATACATCGTCATAATTTGTCCAGTCACGATTGAGCCACCAAACGCCTGCCTGTACCAGATCCTGTGTCGAAGGTGCAGTTGCCACGCAAGGATCGCATTTCACAAAATTCTTCGGACTCACATCCCACGCATATTCTAACAT
>DASYQG010000002.1:0-11105 GCA_036005825.1 Chitinophagaceae bacterium
TTAAACCAGAAAAACGTAGTGTAAATAAATTTATTGGAGCCGGCAATTCATTAAACAATCTTGAAATGGTGTATAAAAATTGTGACTTTACCGAAAGTAATTTCTCAGGGTTCGACAAAAAATATGAAGGCATGGATTGGAAAACCCTGAGATTGGTTTTCAAAGAAAGAAATAAAAGATTCTATTTAATAGGGATCATTCATGATGAATGGACAATTTAAAACAAATTGTTTCCAATATATCCGCCTATTTCCATCAACCAGGCAATACCGAGATGAACCATTAACCCGCCAATGATCGATCTTGTATTATAAACAACGATACCGAGTATCATTCCTCCGAAATACGAACTGATACATTCACCAAGTGGCTTGCCAAAATGTATGGTGCAATAAAAACAAGCCATTGGTAAGATCGCATCTTTACCGGTGATTTTTATAAAAGCTAAAATGAGAAAGCCACGAAAGAAAAGCTCTACTGAAATAAAATCACTGCCATAAGATAGCTCATGAAGCAGATGGTAAAACCATTTGTTTTTCACCCCATTCAAAACTGAATCAACATCGCTGAGTTTTGGATACATGCTTAAAAAATCAGGTTGAGTTGATGCTGCTCCAATTAATGGAACCATTATCAATAGCATTATTAAATAAGGTTTCCAATTAAAGTTCTTTACTGTTAAACCAAAAAAGCTTTCTTTGGAATAAAAGATTCGCCAAATAATAAAAAGCATAAAACTCATTACTAGTAATCTGATCGGCCAGTAAGCCACCCGGTTCCAGTAATAATCCCAATTGCTGTTATTTGATAAAGGTAGGTCTGTATTCATGACCATTTTCCAGGAGAAAATGGCCGGTGACAAGAAAATAAGCAAAAGGATTAATGGGTTTTTAAAATAATTTTTTCCCTCTACAAGAAAGTAAAAGAAATAAGGTAGAGCGAAAGCGATCAAAAAGATCAGATAGCGTATTAAAAACCGAATACTAATAGAATTAAATTCATCAATTTTAATATCAATGGCATAGTAAAAATTCAGATAGATCATTAAAGCTACAAACAGGGTGCAGGCCGTAAACACTTTACTATTTATGTTTCTGAAATAATCTTTTATATACCTGAATATCTCCTTCATTAAAACGGAAAATAGAAGTTTTTTTACTACCGGTTAAACTTTTTTAAAAGCCCGGCTTCTCATATTGCGTGTTCGATTTTTCCACAACCCTAAAAACTTATAAAATGAAAATGTTCGCAATTAACCGAATCAGCATAGCCGCCCTTACATTCATAGTTGCCTCTATGCTTTTCTCTTGTCAAAAAGATCTGAGCTCAAGCAACAACACATCAGTGACCGAAGAACAGGCAACAACTTATTCTGAAGAAAGTTCAGTGGCCGAAGCCAGTTTTGATGACGCAGAAGATGTTGCCACAACCGCAGCAGATGAAGAAGGTAATGCAAGTGAATATGGCATTAATGGCCGTTTATTCCATCCATTATTTACTGAATTAAGAGCAGCTATTGGCGATTGTGCTGAGATCACAATTACACCCAACGATTCTACTTATCCTAAAACAATTACAATTGATTTTGGTAATGGCTGTTTAGGTCGTGATGGTAAATTTCGTACCGGCGCTATCATCGTTCATCTTACTGCACCTTTACGCAGACCAGGTTCTGTTGTTACGATCACTTTCAGAAATTATTATGTGAATCGTGTTCATTTGGAAGGAACAAAAGTTATCAGTAACCTTAGCGATCCTCCAATGCATAAATGGAGTGTACAGGTAGTAGGAGGTAAGGTGACATTCCCTTCAGGCAGAGGTTATAGCTATCAAAGTATAAAAGTAAAAACACAGGTAGAGGGAATGGATACAAGAATTGTTCGTGATGATGTGTATGAAATTACAGGTCGTTCACAAACTGAATTCAATAGCGGCTTAACTATAACGCTAAATACTGAATCAGCATTGATAAAGAAAGTTGCATGTCCGTGGATCAGTGATGGTAAATTAAAGATCAAGATCAATGACCGTGTGCTTTATCTTGATTATGGTTTCCCGACGAATGGCCAGTGTGACAACAAAGCATTGCTGACCTGGAACAATGGCAGCAATCAACTAGTGATCTTTTTGTAAAACTTATTTGGTAAGCAATCATAAAAAAAGACCCCGAAACTTCGGGGTCTTTTTTTATGTAAGAATATTTCTTCTAAATAGTATCAGTTACAACCAGCAATGCATAAATAACTCCCGGTATAATAAAACAAAACCAAAGTAAAATACTCAGCCAGAATTTTCCATTGATCTCACCCTGGTGCAAATAGACAGCAAGTGGTGGAAGCAATATAGCAAGTATGATCAGCAACACCATGTCGACTTTTGCTGATTTGTTTGCTTTCTTTTCTTTCTTAAAAACTTTCAATTCTTTTTTTACATCCTTTATCCTTTCTTTTTTTTCCTGTTTAGAAAGACTCTTAAACTCAGCTAATGCAGCTTTTACAGTAGCAGGGTCGGGTTCACCGCCGCCGGGTACTAACGAAGCAGAAGATTGAAGTGGAATAAAAGAGAACAGCATGGCGGCCATCAGGAAAGAGGTAAAGATCTTTTTCATAAGTATTTTAATTTGGGTTTAAGATTGAATTACAAAAATAGGCTTCCGCGGCCCTTTATAAGAGAGTATTTTATCAACAGGTGGGTAAATGTTTTACTCCTAATTTTATCGTATGAAACCTATTGGACTTATTGGTGGACTTACCTATGTTTCCACCATTGAATATTATCGTTATTTAAATCAACTGGCAAATGAAAAACTTGGTGGCAGCGAAACAGTTGAGGTAATTATTCATTCTGTAAATTTTGGGGAGATTAAAAAGTTTACAGAAGCGGATGATTGGAAAAAACTTCTGGAGATCATGAGAAATGCAGCTATTGAACTTGAAGCTGCCGGTGCAGGATGTCTTCTTATTGGTGCTAATACAATGCATAAAATTGCGGACGAGATACAGGCCGCTATAAAAATACCTGTTATACATATTGCCGAAGCTGTTGCAAAAGATATCTTGAAGAATGGATTGAAAAAAGCGGGACTGCTTGGAACCAAGTATACGATGCAGCTTGGTTTTTATACTGATCATCTTGCCAAATACGGGATCGAAACAATTATTCCTGGACAGGAAGATGTTGATTTTTTAAATTACACTATCTACAATGAATTCGGCAGAAATCTTTTTTTACCCGAAACAAAAGCCAGGTATCTTAAGATCATTTCAGCACTAAAAGAAAGAGGCGCTGAAGGGATCATTCTTGGCTGTACCGAAATTCCCATCTTATTAAAACAATCCGATTGTGATATTTTATTGATTGATACAACAAAAATTCACTCCTGTGCCGGAGTGGAGCATGTAATAGGATCGTGATCTTTCAAACTATTCCGGCAGTAAAGAGAAAATAAAATTCTGGGGTATTATTTTATTCTTTCGTACTGGCCACCACTTCCAATAATTTTAGAATAGAAACTGAGTCTGTCACCTTCCAGAGATATAAAAAATTCGGGATATCCAGTAAATCCATTATAAATTATCCGATCGGCAAGTTGACCCCATATTGTATCCTTCACGATCGCATATGTGCCGGTTTCATCTATCTGACCATTGCTATATCTTGTATATGTTGTCTCGGTGAACTCTTCGATATTACCGTTGCCGGGAGAATAAGTAGTAGTAGCACCAGTCCATCCGTTACCTGAGGTTCGAAGCTCCCATTTGCCCGAAAGCTTATCCTCAATAGTCATTTCTTTTCTGCAACTATTAAATAGCAGGAAAAGCAGTAGAAAAAGTATTGGTTTCATGAAGGAAGAACGCAAATTATTTTAGGTTATTGTCAATATTATAATACAAAAATCCACTCCAGTGGGGGAGTGGATCATGTATTGAGCTTGTGAAAGGAGTTTATTATTTTGAAAGTGTTTGATCAACATAAGCAGAGATCCAACCCACTTGTCCGTTCTTTACAAGGTAAAATTGTTTTGTTTCATAGATAGAAGAAAACTGTCTCATAATCTTTAACAACAAACCAGATCCTGCCATCAAAGATTTCTGGTCAAACACACCATGAACAGTTTTTGCTGCTTTCACGATCGCTGCTTTTTCAGCTTCATCCGAACCCGCCTTAGCAAGATTCTCTGGTGAATAGGACGCATAGTTGGTATATATCTTTTCATAAAATTTTACCACTTCATCAAAGGAAACAGAAATAACAGCATTATCGACCAACTCCGGATGCGTTAAATTAGCAACGGCCCACGCGGCACCGCCGCTAAATGCGATATAATCACTCAATGGATAAGCGCCGCTTGCATTAACAGCGTATATGATATCTGAATTCTCGGCTTGCGACAATACACGGGTAAGTTGTTTCTGGTAATTGGCTATGGTTTTATCTTCTTCCAATCTTTTTTCTGCAGCATTTGATGTGCTCTTTGTTCCCCAATTCAATTGAAACAAATAAAAATCTTTTGTATTGCCATTAGGAAAATAACCGCCTTTAGTATTGCCACTTCCGATATCAATAAGAAAAGTGGAATATCTTCTTGATTCAGGAACAATACCAAGATGTGAAAGAAAGGCTTCTTGTTTTACATCGATAACGGCGACTTCTTTTGACTGATCGTTTATTTTTTCCTTGAATGAAGCGATCAGTTTATTTATCCATTCTGTTTTCTGATCTTTCTCGGCCTGCATTTTTACTCCACTGCTTATCGCTGTAAAAATTCTTTTGACCGGGATATTATAATGTCCTTGTGCTGTAATATACAATCCATACAACGCATCAAGAGTAGCAGAAAATGTGGAGTCAGTAAAAGAAATAAAATCTGTATTAACAGAAGTGTCTTTCAAAATATTAAAGCTGCCATTGGACTGAGCATTTTTGCCCAGCTCCACCATACTCATCTTCACACCTTTTGATCCTACTTCAATACCGGTATAAACAGTGGAGTTATTGTACTTCAGCTTGAGACTACTCTGAGCCCATAAGAAATTTAAAGAAACACACAGGCATGCAGCCAGGATAAGGTGGCGGTTAAAACGGATATTGCGCATGGGTTAGGTATTTTTTTGATCGCTGTAAAACTACTTAATACCAAGCGGCTTTGAACGATATGGCAACATCAAATGACGGGGTGTGAATAGAATGTGATTAACTCTAAATGTCAATCATCCGGCGGCTTTTTCAATGAAGAGGCAATCGTTTGTCCGATCTTTGATACGTCTTCATCATAAACGATCCTTACTCTTGCACTTTTAACTTCCGAAGAACTTAACGTTAATGAGTGACGGTTTTTACCAGCAGTGATAATAAGGATCGCTGTATTAGGTGGAATACTTCCAAGATTTTCAGCGATCATTTCTATTTCATGAAAAGTATTGTTCAGATCGATCTTTACATAAGTTGTGATAGGCTTACCGCTTAAACGTTGATGGGTCAGCACAACTTGTTTATCTACCAGCACAGTTATTGAATCACCATCAACCTGAGCATTGTCATAAAAGTCGAGACGAATGGTGCCGGTGTCAACTTTTATTTCAGGGATCTCTTTAAATGCAGATTCTCTTATACGTGTTAAAATAATATTACCACCATCGCAGCTCAGTGCTGAATTCAATACATTACCTGACCAATAACCTTTTAGCGTTTCTTTGTTTCCTTCGCGATAATAAATAAGCTCGAAATTTTTTACACAGATAACACATCGTTGGGGGATATGATAAGTTGTAACAATACCTTCCTGCAGGGAAAGCTTTTTTGATGCACGGTCAAATGAGCCTCTGAAATTTTTCTTTACGTAGTTGTCAATATCCTGGTAATGGTATGAATCACCTGCGACAAGATTGCCTTTAGCGTTGATCTGAAGTTCAATATTATTTTCTGGAAAACATCCTCTCATGCTGAGTGTGCCCTTCCAATAGCCGCTTATATCCTGGGCAACGGATTGAAAAGTAACCGCAGTAATTAAAAAACTAAGTGCCAGAAGTATTTTCACCATCAAAAATTAAGACAAAAAATTCGCCTAAAATGTGAAAATTGTACAAAAGGTGAATATTATTTTGAACAGGTGGTAATAACCGGGCCTTATGAACAGCCATTTATTTATTTCTCAACCCCAAAAAAGCGATGGCAATGATCATAAAACCGATGCCGGTAATGGGTGGTGGCAAAATTTTCCCTTTTGTTCCGGGATAGATCAAATAAATACCGGGAAGCACAAGCAGGTTAGAAGCAATAGAGAGTGGTGTTCCTTTTCATTTTAAAAATTTCAGATTTTTATCTTCTGTAGAACATTTAAGTTCGGGAAAAATTATCTGTTATGAAAATATCTTCTCGTCGTGGCTTCTTAGGCACGGTGGCAGTAGTGGCGCCATTTGTTTCGCAATTAAAGTCAAACGCTATCTTCGCTCAAAAAAAGGAATGTTCATACACCATGTTTATTTCTGGCTAAAGAATTCAGGTAATAAAGAAGACAAAGCCAAATTAATTGAAGGATTGAAAAAACTTTCAAAAGCTGGTACTATCAAGAATTTTTATATAGGCCAGCCAGCTGCAACTCGCCGCGGCGTGATCGATAGTTCTTATGATGTGAGCTGGCTATTATTTTTTGATAACGCAGCTGACCAGGACAGTTATCAAACAGATCCAATACATTTAAAATTCATTGAAGAATGCTCTGCACTTTGGACGAAAGTAACTGTTTACGATTCTGTTGATGCATAAATAAAAAACGCTAAACTTAATTGAGCTTAGCGTTTTTTAAATAAAGTATTAAGATCAATAGCCCCATTTCTTCATTATCGCAAGATCTTCTTTAGCGCAATCAAGCGGTGTTTTACCCTGATATGATTCTTGTTCGATGATGTAATGAACATTCTTTGAATTTTTCCTGATCATGTCTATTACATCTTTTACATTCACTATACCTGTGCCAAGAATAGTGCTTTCATATTTTTCATTTCCTTCGCTTGCTTTTATTTCATCTTTTACATGAACCGACGAATAGCGACCGGGATATTTTTTTACAATTTCTGCTGCATTGGCGCCGCCATTATACAGGTTGCCAATATCTAATTGCTGGATCACCAGTTTAGGATCTGTGTTTTTCATCATTATATCATAAAGCATTTCACCACCAAGATTTTCGCTGAATTCGAAATCATGATTATGATAACCGAACTTCATTCCGGATTTACTGCAAAGCTCACCGCTTTTGTTAAACACTTCCATAAAACGAAGAAGCCCATCTTTATCTTTTCTAAGATCCTGGTTAAGGGATGGGCTGATAACATATTGCTGTCCCATGGTAGCCGCATCTTCCACTGTATATTTCCACGAGTCAGTAAATTCATTTTTTGCAGTATCCCAATGTTGTGAGCCCAAGACAGTATGTCCACTTGGCATTTTCATTCCAAGTCCGTCTAATATTTTTTTGAATTCGGTAGGAGTGTAACCATAAAATTTTCTATCCTTGTAATTAGCATGTTCTACATGCCTATATCCCATTGCTGCCAATTGTTTCAAAGAGCCCAAAGGGTCTTTTCCCATATCGTCACGTACAGAATATAGTTGAATGCCGACAAGCTCGCCATCTTTTGTAGTTGTATTGGCAAAAGAGAGGCGTGATAAAAGTGAACCAGCAGCAAATGCAAGAGTTGATTTTTTTATAAATGTTCTGCGTGAGTTGTTCATAGCAAGTAATTTTTAAAATAGGGGTTTAAGATATGATTTTCCAGTGAATCATAACCAGCCGGTGATAAATAATATAAAATTTGGTTGGCTGTTAAAGACAACCAGATGAAGGTTTTGATGTCATAACATATCTTATTTGAATTCTTAATCGCCTATGCTTTCAAACATTATCATTTCTACGTCAGTAATTAAGGTTACATTACATGTATTGCAGATCATTCACTGCATATTAAAGTTCACAGATGTCAACTATTCTTCAAATTGTAAATGCCGATAGAAACTTAAGCACATTAATTAAAGGGTTAAAAGCCACAGACCTTGAGGAAACGCTCGATGGGATAGGGCCATTTACCATTTTTGCTCCTGTGAATCTGGCATTTGGAAAATTATCTCCCGGTGGTTCTTTTGAAGAACTGATAAAAGATGGCAACAAAATAAGACTGTCTGACATCATTACCTATCATGTGATTGCCGGAAAAAAAATGCTGAGGGATTTTACCAATGGACAGAAAATAAAAACCATTAATGGAAAAGACGTTGCCATTACTGTAAAAGATGGCGAAGTATGCATTAATGGCGCTAAAATTCTTTCAAAGGACAGGCAGGGATCAAATGGGGTGATCCATTCCGTTGATATGGTCAATATCCCCGAAGAATAATTTTTATATTTTACTTAATAATTATGGAAAAAGAAACTATCGTTCAATTTGTTTTTTTTGAAACCGCCGGTGAAAACAATGAATTTATTGCTCAATGGGATCAGTATTCAAAAGGGATGCCCAAAAAGCATGAGATCAGGTTACAACAGGAGGTCACCTCAAAAAAGAAAACTAAATATTTATCCCAACACTGGTGTTTTGATGATGAGTTTAAATTTATTTTTAAAAAAGAAAGAAGATCTGCCCATTTTCCGGAAGTTGAAATGAGGGTGCGCCAGCTAGGCGGTTACACGGCACTGCAAACACAAAGCAAAAAAGAATCAAAAGAAAATGAAACTAAGATTTTTGTTTTCATTACTACTCAGGGAATGAGTCTTGAGGAATGCAAAGAATTTACTCATTACCGCTACCTGAATATTTACAAAGCATATTTTGAAAGCTGCAATTATGATCATATCCTGGAATTTTTTGTTCAAAATGAACATATCGAAACGTTCATGGAACAATTAAGATCACAGAACCGTCATATTGAATCAGGTTCATATAAGGAATGTGTGTTGGAAAAAGTATAAATAAAACTCACGATCCTGCGCCACGATCAATTTATTTCCAATTCATTTTTTAAGGGCAGTTTAGGAAAACTATGATGCGGTTCTGTTTGGTACCAAAATACAACTGAACTAATATCAGATTGCTGAACAAGATAGCGGCCACCACTTCTCCAGCCAAGATCCTGTATAGTTACTTTTAAATTTTTTTCAAAACGAATAGGATCCATTATGTGCCAGCGATACATTCCGAAACGTTGCATTACATTATAATGTCCATCGCCATCGACTACCTGGTGCAAACCGGTATAGGCAGTTGAAAATTCAGTGTAATCAACAACATCAACACCGGCAGCATTTTTCTTTCTTGTATCAAAATCATAAGAACCGCAAAAATAATCCTCAGTGCCGGTGCCATTGATGGTGGGGAATTTTGTATCACCATCCATAAAAAATTTTATTTCACCTTCGCCCCACCAACCATTATTGTGTACGCCCCATGCGAGATAAGTTCCAACATATTGCCCTTTGCCTTCAATATTATCAATAAGAGTGCAAATACCATCCTTCACCTGGTTGCTTCTTCTGTATTGTGCATGAAAATATGCGGCATCATCAGGAACAGTTGTCAATGTATAATCAACCTGGTAAAATAAGGTCATAGCTTCTACATTGATATTCGTCATTGTGATCTTACATTTTTTTCTGAACGGCATTGTCCAATAACAATTAAATGCACTGCCGGGGTTTATTGTAACGGCCAAGGAATTGAGATGCGAATAACCGCCCCAGCCGGCCCCAAAAAAATCTCCAACCGGAACCTCTACTGATGGTTCACTTTCATCATCCCAATAAAAACGAAGAATAGAAAAACGCCAGTTGCCAGTTGGCGTCATCCAGATATGTTGAATGGCACCGGGCCCGGTAATCTCAGCCATTGTAAAAGTTTCACCAGGTTTTATAACTATAAATGGATTTACTTTCCATCCTTGTCCAAGATCTCTTGCTGCATTTTTAGCACTGCCATTTTCCAAAGTAGCCATACCCCCTTTGCCTGGCTCGCCGGTTAAATTTTCAGGACTGATCGATCTTGTCTTTGCATCACTCAACCGGAAAAGATTTCCGAGATTCATATTAAGACCATTGAATTTTTCCTGTTGTTGTGCTGATGTGATCGTTGAAATAAAAAACAGACAATAAAGTATTTTTTTCATATAGTATTTGGTTGAGTAAAAAGAAAGGTAGGAAATAAATTGAAATCAGCTGCACGGATGAGATGGCTCATTGTCCATGCAAATACAAATTTGAAACTTCGGGGTTGTGATTATACTAATAATCATATTGTCTTTTCTTATTCTCTTTCTCCTTTGGATATTTTTTTCACCAATAAGACTGGAAATTGATTCAAGAATACCTCATGCAGGACTAAAATGGGTAAGCATCGGCGAAGTATGGTTATGGTATGATGAAAGTTGGTGGCTAAGCTTCAGGGTCTTGTTTTTTAAAAAGAAGATAAAGCTATCCGCTATAAAAAAAGATTATAAAAGAATTTCAAAACAATCAAAAAAAGTTACGGCCAGGAAAAACAACTATGTCACATTCAAAAAAATAATTCGTGTTATAAAAACATTCAAGGTGAAGCAATGGGAGATAGGAATTGATACCGGGGACAATGTCTTTAATGCACAACTCTATCCGTTAAATTATTTACCGTATTCGTTTGGACATCTCAAAATCAATTTCAAAGGAGAAAATTTCATATATATAAAGGTCTATGACAACGCCTGGAGAATATTGTATGCATTTCTCAGGTAAATATTTCTTAACTATTAAAAACAATTTTATGGCATTCAATTTAGACGAGACAGTAAAACAACTTACTGATTTTCTTAAAACAGAAACAAAGACAGAAACTGTTATCGGCGAGTCTTTCCAATTGGGTGAGTTCAATTGCGTGCCGGTGATCAAGTTTGGACTTGGTGTTGGCTATGGCGGCGGTGAAGGACGTGGTGGAGCAGAAGGGAAAGGAAAGGGAGAAGGCTTTGGCGGCGGAGCAGGTGGTGGTATGGGTGTTGAACCTATCGGTTTTCTTGTAACCCGCGACGGACAGATCTCTTTTATTCCGACGCTAGCAAACAAAGGATTAAGCGCAGCTTTTGAAAAA
>DASYQG010000003.1:0-5845 GCA_036005825.1 Chitinophagaceae bacterium
TGCGCCATCGTAATGGGAAGTGAAGAAAAAGGAATTTACCCTGCCTTATTAAAAATTTGCGATGAAAAAATAAAAATACCGATGGCAGGAGGGTTTGAATCATTCAATGTGTCCGTTGCCACCGGCATTATACTTTATGAAGCAATGAAACAACGTATGTCCTAAGTTCCCCGCTATCACGACATCAGCTGATGTTAAACGGTTTTATTCTCTTTGTTTTTCTTTCTGCGATGAATTATATAGGTGACCAGCATGGCGACTGCAGCACCAATAGCAGCTAACAGAATATCCTTGTGTGCATCCCATACATCACCCTGTGTAGCGACATATGTTTCGCCTGTTTCCTTTGTAGTAACGACCGAAACGCCCCATTCGATCAATTCAAACAAAGCACCAAAAGAGAATGCGATCTCGATCGGTAACAACCAACTGACACGCTGCGAAACTTTGAATTTCCTGAGCAATAATTCCCGGAAAGGGTAAGCCATAAATAAACCAAAGCTGAAGTGAACGATCCGATCATAGGGATTGCGCCAGAGTTCAAATGTATTTTGGAGCCAGGCTCCGAGTGCATTTTGAGTATACGCATATAATGCACCATAGAGGTGTAGTAACACAAAGAGAAAGATGCAGAAATAGCTAAGGTCACTGAACTGGTGCCATTTCCTTGAAAAAAATAATATAGAAAGGCAAATCACCACCAACAGATTTTCAACGATCCAATCCTGCAGGTCGATACAATTGAACCACCCATAAATCCAATAGGTAAGTAATAATGCAGCGAGAAACCACAAAAATTTGTTAGTTGCCAGCTGTATGCGGTTAGCGGAACTAGCGGTCGTAATATTCATATTGTATAGTTTAGATATTTCGGTAAACAATTGAGATAACTTATCTAGCATTGCTCTTTTTTGGTTTTATTTACCCATAACAATTTTTTGCCTTTGAATTCCGGTTGGCGTTTGCAAGCAAACTATATATGGTCCCCTGGCCACCTTACCTGCATTCCATTCTATTCTTTGAGAAACTCCTTTCTCTGACATTTTACTATATAACGTTGTAATCAACCTTCCAGTAAGATCATATAGCCTGAGATCATATTTCCCGGTTTCCGCTGGCGTAAACGACAGTGTAATTCTTTCAACAGATGGATTAGGATAAACTTGTAAATAATTTTCCGTCTTATCTGAAATATCAATTGAATTTGATTGGCTTCCTGGTTGTCTTGCAGATGGTAAGCCCTGGCAATTTCCAAGGTAAGCTCCTTTTGAAATAAATCCCGCAGCAGCAATTCGATCAACACAAAGACTGTTAGTGTTGAAGCATAAAATTATTTTATCTTCTTTCTTGTTTTTATTGCCACAGGTGAACTCTGGTAATGCCTCAAATAATGCCTTTGCAACTGCATATAGTTTAGCTCCTGCGTAATTGGTTAAAATAGCTATTGTCAGTTTTCTGTCGGGCTGATAAAACATAACAGATCGATAACCTGGAGCATTTCCGTCATGACCAATGAAGACATCGTTTGCACTTATTTTGGTTGTTCTGAAAATGCCGTAGCCGAGATAATCACCATCAGGATCAGGTGTAGAAGAAATTGAATTTATCATCATATCAATAGTTGATTGACTTGTGGCTCTTCCGCCAAAAAGAGAATTACCCCATTCGGCCATGTCGTCAATATTAGTTACTAATCCACCTCCTGTAAATGCAAGCGATACAATTCCAGTAAATGGAAATGCAGAAACATTAGTGTAAGCATCCGGAAATATAGGTTGGCCAGTTAATTGAAAGATCGGATTGAAAGGGCTGAGGTTATCATGTGGAGATGCTAATAACGTTCCTGCCGGTAGAGTTTCACGTACTCCAAAATATGTTGAGTTAAGTTGTAATGGAGTGAAGAACCTTTCTCTGAAATGTTGTTGAACTGGTTTACCTGTTGCAATTTCAATAATGGCACCTAATACAAGATAATTTGTGCTGGAATAAAGACGAACTGCTCCGGGAGTATTGATCTGGTGAACAAAGGTCAGCATTTCAAATACTGTCCAAATATGTGTTGGTTGAAAAGCAACCGCGAGTTGAAGCATAAATTCATCCGTATAATTTGAATAGCCGCTTTCATGTGCGAGTAGTTGGCGGATGGTAACAGTACTATTCAGACCCGGATTGATCATTTGAAGCGGTATATATTTAGTGATTGGGTCATCAAGACTAAATGCGCCTTCTTTTGCCAATTCTAAAACCAATGGTGCAGTAAAGCTTTTAGTTACGCTATACATCCTCGAAAGAGTAGAGGTGGTAAATGCCGTACCTCCCGGAAGCAGATTATTATTTCCATCAATGTTTCGGGCCGCATACCCGGTGGCGCCTTGCCAGGAGGCAAGTCCATCAACTTTAACAGCCGCCGACATTCCACCGATATAAGGATTAGCGGGGTTATTTTGAAAACTATCAATCACATGTTGAAGCCGGGCTTGCGTTTGGGGAGAAAAGCCCTGAGCTTCTGAATGAATAAACCAACTTGTTGAAAATATAACAACAAGCAGGAAAATTACTTTCTTAGCGAGATTAGAATGGTTACACATAAAAAAGGGTTTAGAATGTTTATAATGATGTAATAGTGCTTCATTGAGAGGTGTGTTACAAAGGCTCTGGTTAGAGTGATCTTTTTCCTATATGTTTCTAATTTTATGGTTAAACTATTCTTTACATTGGTCGTGCAGAAATTGTTTCGATGAACGATATAAAAATGGTGACGAACCTGAAAAAAAAGAGAAGATGTGCCCGCTTTAAATTTTATTTTTTCCATAAGTTTTACTTTAATCATTTTATTATTTAAAAAGGTCAGCTTCCAGCTTTAATATGTTTTTTTGTATGTCATTTTGAGTCCCGGGTTTTCCATTATACGACCATCTTATCATGGCCAGGTTTCCGTAGCTATCCAATGTAATTGAGTTTATATGAGTGAGTGTCCCGGTTACTGCATTGTATTCATTCCACTTTCCAATATTTTCCCATGCTGGACGATAACATACATCACGGAACAATTTCCGTTTTGGAAATCCTGCTACAGCAGCTTTATGATCATTGAAAATGCCCGGTTTCGTCATTACCCAACTTTCGCTTCCATAAATTCTTGCCTGGGGAAAAAATTTTCCCAGTGCCATCATTAATGAATCTCCATTCATATGGGTCGTATCCCTGTAGTCAATAGATGAACGTTGATACGTGGCGCCACCGTAACAAGAACCAATTACCAGCCTTGTATCATAATTGGCATAGGGAGTGAGACTGGTAAATGCATTTGCACTTGAAGAGTCATTGATATTTTTAAAACTTATTTCATTATGTCCTATATAAAATAAAGAGTAGCCTCGTTTGTATGCACCATGCGAATCAAACCAGATCGTTCCGATACTTGCATTGTATTTTTCCAGTCGATGCCTGATTTTTGCACTTGCCTGTTCAGCATCCGCGGCTATTATTGCTACAAAACTTTTCGGCCTGCTAAGACTTTTAATCTTTGTGCGCAGTACATTAAACCTGGTAGCAGGATCCAGTTTTCCTTTTTTTCTCTTTGAAACGATAAAAAAATTCAGCTTTTGCTTTTTCTTAGTCAAGGCGGTTGTGTTCTGTTCTGATGTATCAGTCGCCAGCATGTCTTGTGCTGAGGCCGTGATCGAAAAAGAAACAAGGACTAATGCGATGATGGTGTTTGTTGGTTTCATAACAGTTGATTTAATTTTCTGTATCAAACCTATCTCAGTATTTATCCTTTTAATAATTGATGATCGCGATGAGTCGTACCATTGAACTGTAAACCAGTAGAACTCTGTTAATGAAATAATAACACGAAGCGGTAATTGCTTTTTTACTGGTAACTGTATAAGTCAGTATCAGAAATCCGTAAAAAGAGATTTGACGATTACGGATTTTCCGTAATTTCCATTTACACATGGAGTCCAACGAACTGCAACAACAGCTATTTACTCATCTGAAAGAGAATATCCCGCCACACCTTTCATTGGTTGACGAGTTATGTGATTTGCTAGACCTAAGCCCCGACAGTGTGTATCGACGCATAAGAGGTGAAAAACCTATCACCTTGACTGAACTAAAAAAAATATGTGGGCATTATCATCTCTCTATCGACCAATTACTCCGATTGGAGAATAATACCATATTGTTTGATGCACCGGATATGAATGGTGCTCCCGTTGCTTTTGTTGAGTACATGAAAGCCATGTTGAATCAATTCAAATATTTTAATTCGTTTAAAGCACGGGAAATATATTATCTCTGTAAAGACTCAACGATCTGGAATTTTTATCTTTTTCCGGAGCTTGCGGCTTTTAAAACTTTTTTCTGGTCAAAAACTATAAATAACCAGGCTGCCCTTAATAATAAAACTTTTTCGTATGAAGAGTTTCCCTTTTCCGATTGTTTTGAACTTGGCCAATTAGTATTACGGGAGTACAATACTATACCTTGTGTAGAGTTATGGAATCTCGAAAGCATGCATAGTACTATTAATCAAATAGCTTATTACAGGGATGCCGGTAATTTTAAGACTACTAAAGATTTTGAAACGGTTTTAACTTCATTTCATCAAATGATAGACCATCTGCAACTGCAAGCCGAAAAGGGAGTGAAGTTTATGCCCGGCGACACAGATGTCTCTTACAGAGCACCAATTCAATTCTATATAAATGAACTTATACTAGGCAACAATACAATGGCAATGAAGCTTGATGGTAATCCAGTGACCATGGTTACTTATAGTGTTTTTCACTATTTATTTACAAGAGATCCTCGTTTTTTTGTCAAAGTAATGGCTTCATTTGATACGCTGCTCGAACGCTCCACCCTTATTAGTAAAACGGGTGAAAAAGACAGGAACCGTTTCTTCAATGCTTTGCGCCAAAAGGTAAATAGTCTCAGGGGATAATTTGCTTTTCCAATGGTTACTTTTGCATTTAAGTATGAATCATGATTCTTTAAAACTTATTGAATGTCCTCGTGATGCAATGCAGGGTTGGAAAAATTTTATTCCAACAGAAAAGAAAATTGAATACATCAATTCTTTGTTGCAAGTTGGGTTTGATACAATTGACTTCGGAAGTTTTGTTTCGGCAAAAGCAATTCCGCAAATGGCGGATACAGCGGAAGTAGTCAGGAGCCTGGAATTAGGAGTCGGAGATACAAAATTATTAGCTATAGTAGCTAATCAACGGGGAGCAGAAGAAACCTCGGTATTTGATCAAATAACTTATCTCGGTTTTCCGTTTTCGGTTTCTGAAACATTTCAACAGAGAAATACTAATTCATCGATTGCAGAATCTTTAAAGAGGGTAGAAGAGATACAGAACTTATGTATTAATAAGAATAAAAAACTTGTTATCTATATCTCGATGGCTTTTGGCAATCCATACAATGACCTATACGATGAAGACATTGTTTTTAATTGGGTTGAAAGGCTTGTGGAATTGGACATCGAAATAATTTCTTTAGCCGATACCGTTGGTGTTGCCAGCCCCGAACAAGTCTATGATATGACAAGCTACCTTATTGAATCGTTGCCAGCCACTGAGATTGGTGTTCATCTTCATTCAACATCTGAAAACTGGCACCAGAAGCTGGAGGCTGCGGTAAAAGCTGGATGTAAAAGATTTGACGGAGCATTAAAAGGAATTGGTGGTTGTCCCATGGCGAATGATGATTTGGTTGGCAATATGAATACTGAATGGATGATCAGTTATTTTGAAAAGAATAATATACAGACAGGACTTAATAAAGATGCTTTAGCAGAAAGTTTACGGATCGCAGGAGAAATTTTTATTTA
>DASYQG010000004.1:0-8812 GCA_036005825.1 Chitinophagaceae bacterium
GTTGAAAAGCTTAATGTTCCGTCAGCTCAAAATGCTACTGAAAATAAAATCTCATTTATTTTTCTGAAGGCCGAAAAGAAAATTCACAGGGTTGAACTTGAAACCATTAATTACATCGAAGCTATTGGTGATTATATGAAAGTGGTTACAGATTCAGGGCAACTGATCGTTAATGAAACAATGAAAAAACTACTTGAAGAATTGCCGGCAAGATCATTTATGAGAGTACACAAAAGCTTTATCATATCCCGGGGCAAGATAAAATATATTGAAGGAAACTACATCCAGATCGAGGACAAAAGCATTCCTATTGGAGCTACTTACCGTAATGAAGTTCTTGCCAGTATTGATAAAAAAAGCTGATTCATTTATTCATCCCAATCACATCCGATCGGTGCACCTGGCGGAATTTCTTTATGGATCGTTGGTTTTGCTTTTTCTGGGTCTTTCATTCTTTCCAATGCAAGTAATAAATGACCTTTATAAGTGACGTCCGTAGTTGTTTTCAGCTTTGCATCAATAAAAGTCTTTAGATCTTTTAATGCCGTTTGTAACACTGATTTAACAGCAAAGGAATTATTATCATTAATGCTTGCAGCAAGCAAATAAGTGAGTAGCACTTCCTCGGTTTGCATTTGTATCAATCCATCTATGCCGGTCAATCTTGGCGCTTTCCATGTTTTGGACATAAGCAGGCTGATCATTTCAGCTATACCCAATCCTTTATTAATTGCTTCATATTGAACCATCCTGTTCAATCGTTCGGTATTAAATAAGAATGATAACGGAAGATCGGCGGCTGTTTCTGCAGGAGATAAAACATCAAATGCAAGTCCTGTTCTTTTACGAAACAACTCTCTTGAAAATCCATAGCCCGCTGGCAATGGCGGGATCATTTGTGCAATGCGATCCGGTAATCTCAAAAATTTAGGATCAATGCAATCAATGATCGTATTTAATGCAGCTACTTGTTCCTGTTTTGATAATGACTTCGTTATTATTTGCCCGTCGCCACGCAGCGAATAATTGTAAAACATTCCACCCACAACTTTTGTTGCAGCCTCTACCTGATACCGGTGATAAAAATAAACCGGCACCAATACATCTTCCAGCATTGCCATTGGCATACCAGGTCTAATGTCCCGTTCTCCAAAATCAGATAAAGCTTTGTTACGGATCTTCATTACACTTTTTAATTCTGTCACTGCATCATTTCCATTATCCCAAAGATGAGCCTGAGGATGAAGACCACCCGGTGCACGGGCATCACGATCTGAAATAAACTGCAAACCTTTCTTTTCAGCTTCAGACAAAACTTTGTTCAATGTGGTTAATTCATTTGCACCGGAAGGAATATCAGTGTAGCCGAAAGTGATCGCCACTTTATCCCATTCGCCAATTCTATTATCATAAGCATTGCTAAGGTCAATTTCACCAGAAGCATTTAAACTTACTGTTGGATGAGGATAATCCATCACACTGGCACGATCGCTTACACTTGCAGCATAGTTGTGCATCAACCCAAGTGTGTGACCAACTTCATGTGCAGCTAATTGTTTTAATCTTTCTAGTGCCATCTTCAACATTTTATTATCGGCAGGCATTCCATTTTCAAAAGGTGCTAATAAACCTGTAGCGATCAAATAATCTTGTCTTACACGCAATGAACCAAGCGTTACTTGTCCTTTTATTATTTCACCCGTACGTGGATCAATAACAGATGCGCCATAGCTCCAGCCTCTTGTACTCCGATGAACCCAGTTTATTATATTGTACCGTATATCCATCGGGTCGGCATCTTCAGGCAATAGTTTTACCTGGAAAGCATTGATATAACCTGCAGCTTCAAAAGCCTGGTTCCACCAGCTTGCACCTTCAAGCAATGCACTGCGAATTGGCTCAGGTGTTCCGTTATCGAGATAATAAATGATCGGTTTTACCGCTTCACTTTTCGCAGCAGATGGATCTTTTTTCTTCAAGCGATGTCGCATGATATAAAATTTCTCTATCGGTTCTGTAACCGGTGTGCTATAATCATAATAAGAAACAGGGATAAAGCTGCTTCGTGGATCGAACATTCTTGGCTTGTAATCGTTATCCGGTAACTGAACAAAAGAATGATGCATTCGTAAAGTGATGGCTTCGGGAGAAGGTGTTACTGAGTTTACAAAGTTGCCCGTGATACCATCATTGTTTACAAACGTTATAGTAGTTTCAAAGTCTGTATTCAGAGGAAAATTTTTGGTGCGTGGTAAATAAATAGCGGAACGAGTTTTATCCAAACTATAATTTCCTTGTTGGCTACTTTTTATGCGATTTGCAACCTGCATAGCATCCCGCAATAAAAAATCGGTTGCATCAACGAGATAATGATTATTACTTTCTGCTTCAACTGCAAACCCCCAGAGAGTTGATTGTGCAAATGATTGTTCAACGGTTCTTTTTTCTGCAGGATCTTTTGTTATAGCACGGTATTCATAGTTGGGCTGTATCATCAATATTTTTCTTCCGGTCTTTGAAAACTTTACAATCCGTCCCCCACCTGATAATCCCCGATCAAGACCAATATCATTTGAGCCTAATCCTGCAGGTAAAGAAATTATATACAGAATTTCTGTATCAAGCGTATCCACTTCGAGCCAAATCTTACCCGTGTTTTCATCCCAATAGAAATTAAAAAACCCTTCGAATTTTTTCAGGTCCTTTGTTTTCTCTTCAATAGTTGAAAGCTTTTGTGTTGAGGCAAAAAGAGGCGCTAACAATAAGAATAAAATTATTTTTCGCATAGCAGTTAATTTACGTATTGAAGTTATGACATAAAGCATTTTGGCCTGTAATAAATACGATTTGACCTATGCAATGATAAGGATTATCAATCTTATATAATTGGTTTAAAAAATCGTATTTGTTCCTTTTAATCATGAGAGCTGCGACGTATTTTTAGGGCTAACTGAAACTAAAGGAGAAATCATATCCAATGAAACCAGTGACTCGCTTTTTGTGGAAGCCTTTTCTATTAACAACATCTATTCGATCGTGGTTTATTATCCTTCTTTTATTTTCAACCGTATTTGGATTCTCACAAACAACAAATATCAGTGGCGTCATAAATACTTATCACAGTGTCTTAGGAGTGGATGCATCAAAAAATGCCATGAAATTGGACAATGTTTCCGGGCTTTCTTATGGCAATACAGTTTTAATTATTCAAATGAAAGGAGCTACAATAAACACAATAGCCTCAAGCTCATCTTTTGGCGATGTCACTTCGTTAAATTATGCAGGCAATTATGAAATAGCAACTATCTGTTCTGTAAGCAATGATTCTGTTTATTTTTTTAATACAATTCTAAATAGCTACGATGTAAACTTTAAAGTACAGTTAGTAAAATTTGGTGAATACTATTCTGCCAATGTAACCGATACTGTAAAGGCAAAATCATGGAATAGCACAACTGGCAAGGGAGGAGTTCTTGCAATAAAAGTGGATGAAGATTTGACATTGAATGCACCTTTGTTTGCTGATTCAACAGGTTACAAAGGCGGTGCTTTTTATCAGCATAACGGCACTTGCGGTTTTTTTGATCCTATCGGCAGCGCATTTGCTTATGATGCTACATCAACAGACGAATTTAATGGTGCTTACAAAGGAGAAGGTATTGCAGATGTTCCTTCTAACCTTGACGGTGGTAGGGGTGCGCCGGCAAACGGAGGTGGCGGTGGCAATAATCATAACAATGGCGGTGGCGGCGGAGCTAATTTATCAGCGGGTGGAAATGGGGGAGGTAATTTCAGCACCGGTCCATTTGGCTGTACTGGTAATTACCAGGGTCGTGGAGGAAAAGCATTAACTACTTCTGGCAATACAAAAATATTTGCCGGCGGTGGCGGTGGTGCAGGACATGCAAATAGTACAGTTCAACCTTATGCCGGTGGTAATGGCGGTGGAATAATAATTGTGATCGCAAAAAACATTATCGGCAACGGCTATAAAATTTCTGCAAATGGTGAAAACGGACGATCCACTTCTTATGATGGGGCCTCCGGTGGCGGCGCAGGCGGAACTATTATAATGAAGGTTACAAATAGCTATACCGGAGCACTGACCATACAAGCCAATGGAGGAAATGGGGGCAACGAAGATGATGATAATAGTGCGGGAAGATGCTATGGTGCTGGTGGCGGAGGCAGCGGAGGGGCTATTTATTTTAATGGATCATTACCGGCAATTACGAGTTCTGTTTCGGGAGGTATAGCAGGAGTTAATATAGATGTAAATAGTTGCGGCACACCTGTACCTGCAGTAAACGGAACCGATGGATCAAAAATTATTAACTACTCATATCAAACTTCTGTAACTCCTTCTGCAAGTTGTACGATCGCATTACCGATAAAAATTATTTATTTCAATGCAATACTTACCGGCGATAAAAAAGTAAAAATCGAATGGGACATAGCCAATCCCGAAGAAGCAAATTCATTTACAATCGAAAAAATCAACTCATTTAACAACTGGGTCGAGATTTCAACAATTGATGCGCAAACAAATCTTCATCACTATGAAATGGTAGATAATGCGCCAGTAGCAGGTGAAAATATTTACCGTCTGCGGATCAATGGAAAAGATAACAGCGCTACTTATTCAATACAAAAAAGAGTAGTCTTAAAATTTAATGATCGTTTTTCTGTTTACCCAAACCCGGCAAGAGATAAAATTAATATTAATGGTAAAATAATTTCAGGAACAGTTATAAAACTAACAGATATTACCGGGAAAGAAATAAAGAGAATAATTACAAACACAAGTTCGTCTTCTATCGATCTACTGCTTCCATCACTAGATCCCGGAATTTATTTATTGCATGTTGATAATTATACACAAAAAATTATGATCCTTCATTAACTTTAAAAAAAATCGAACCATGAAAAGGCGCCTCCTTTTTCCCATCTTATTTTTCATATTTCCTTTTATTGTTTCAGGACAATCCAACGCTAAAGAATGGTACAATAAAGGAATTGAATTAAAAGGCAAACAAGATTACGAAGGGGCATTAGCTGCATTTAAGAATGCCATTTCAAAAAAAGCTGATTACAATGAGGCCTACTACCAGGCCGGCTGGTGTTGTAATGAATTAGAAAAATATGAAGATGCAGCAGATCTTTTGAAAAAATTTGCTCCAACAACTGATAATGAAAAAAAGAATAAATGCAACGAGCTTGGCCTGTCATATTACAAACTTCAAAGAACAACTGAGGCAATTATAGAATATAAGAATACGATCGCAATATTTCCGAAAGATGGTATTGCATTAAGAGGTTTAGGAAATGTTTATTATGAGATAGAAGAGGATCATGACAGCGCAATAGAATATTTTGAAAAAGCAGTTGAGTCTGACAAAGAAGACTCTAAGCCTATCTACTATAAGCTTGGTTGGCTGTATAACGATAAAGAAAGATATGATGATGCAATAAAAATATTGTTGAAAGCCATTGAGTACGATAGTGAAGATTCCGGTTACCGTGAAGAACTTGGTTTTGCTTATTATGAAAAAGAAGAATACGAGTTTGCACTTACACAATTAAATAAAGCAATCAGTTTAGATGATGCTTCCAAGCTTGGATATTATTATAAAGGCCTTTGTTTTGTTTCTACCAATAAAAAAGGCGAAGCAATGAGCATGTACTATAAACTTAAAGAATTAGACAGCGACACTGCTGCAGAACTAATGGACAAAATAAATAAAATGAAATAACACCACTGACCTTCTAATCAGTCTGATTGCTTTTTTTCCATCGATAAAAAACATAACCGGCAATAAGAAATGGTGCTGAGGCTAGATAAATAATTCCTGCATTTAATCCTTTTGCAGGTTTTTCGCCCAATTGCTGAGCTGTTTTTGTGCAAATAGAACACTGCGCAGATAAGTTTTGAAAAAAGAAAATTGAAAAAATGAAACCAACCACTACTAAAATGACCCGCTTTTTCATATTCGTATTATAATTAGCAAAAATACGATAGAATATTTTAACTCCGATTTCGTTAATACAATGTCGAATATTTAGCCTGTTAAAAAGATACCCATGAAATTTTATTCCGCGATTGTTACAGTTTTCCTCTTTCCGGCCATAGTGTTTTCTCAAACCACTGCACAGGAATGGTACGACAAAGGGGTCAATCTTAAAACTGACAAGAAATCTAATGAAGCATTGGTCGCTTTTAAAGAAGCAGTAAAGTTAAAAAGTGATTATAAAGAGGCCTGGTATGAAATGGGTTGGTGCCAAAATGATACGAAAGACTATGGAGGGTCTATTGCATCCCTTACAAAAGCAAGGTCTCTATGGCCAGGAATATACAAGGTTCATTTTGAGCTTGGTTATGCATTTGAAAAGATCAACAGTATCGACTCTGCGATCAGTAATTATAATCAATGTTTGCAGATCACCACTACTAATGCCGGGGTATATAGGCAATTGGGATACATTTTTTACAACAAAAACGACAATGAAATTGCACTTAATTATTTTCAGAAATATGAAGAATTTGCCAAGAGTCCCATCACTGATTACTTATATTGGTTTCGTAAAGGGTTTATGCAAAATGCAATGAAGCAATACGATGGCGCAAAGACCAGTCTCAATAAATCACACGAGTTTAAAACTGATTATATTAATACATATTTAGAACTGGGTTTTGCCTGTAAAAATTTGAAACAAGATGAAGAGGCCATTACATGGTATAAAAAAGCAATGGAGCTGGATCCTAAGAGCCATGTCCCTATCAACGGTATTGCTGAAGTGTACCGGGATAATAAAAAAGATATGAATGAAGCAATGAACTGGTACAAGAAAATGCTGGCAATAAATCCTGATGAACGAAAAGCAAATTTTGGTATCGGTTATTGTTTAAATAATCTCAGCAAATATTCAGAATCTATTCCTTACCTGCAAAAAGCAATTACACAGGAACCAACTTATATCGCTGCCTATATTGAAATAGGTTATAGCCAGTATAAATCCGGCAACAGTGCTTCTGCTCTTGAGAATTTTAATAAAGCCGTATCACTAAATCCTAAAAACGAGAATGCCCGTTATTACGCCACGTTGGTATATATCAACCAGAACAATAGATCTATGGCGCAGAAAATGGTGGATGAATTAAAGACATTGAACTCAAAATATGTAACCGAGCTCCAGGAAAAAGTAGATAAATTATAACGCTGATATACTAAAAAGAAAAGCTGTCTTTACCAGGCAGCTTTTTTATTGATAGGAAAAATTAAATTATGCTTCAACACTAATTCGCTTGCTTTGCTTTTTTCTTTCATCTTCATCTAATATCACTTTTCGCATACGAATAAAATTCGGCGTTACTTCAATACACTCATCCTGCTGAATATATTCCATGCATTCTTCAAGCGTCATTAAAGTCTTAGGAGCAATTCTTGTTGCATCGTCACTTCCGCTGGCGCGGTGGTTGGTAAGTTTTTTTCCTTCTGTAACATTCACCACCAAATCGCCGGGTTTAATATTCTCTGCAACGATCTGCCCTGCATAAACTTCTTCACCCGGATCTACAAAGAATGTTCCCCTATCCTGTAATTTATCGATCGAGTAACCAGTTGTTCTGTCCTGAATTTTTGAAAGCAACACTCCATTATTTCTTCCCGGTATCGAACCTTTCCATGGCTTATATTCTGTAAAACGATGAGCCATTACTGCTTCACCTGCTGTATTCGTAAGCATTTGTGAACGCAGACCGATCAAACCTCTTGATGGAATCTCAAACTCCAAATGCTGAATAGCGCCTTTTGTTTCCATCACATGCATCTCACCTTTACGTCTTGTCACAAGGTCAATTACCTTACTTGCATATTCCTGCGGCACATCAACTACCAAATTCTCATAAGGCTCGCATTTTGTTCCGTTGACCAATTTTACTAATACCTGCGGCTGACCCACTGTTAATTCATATCCTTCGCGACGCATGGTTTCAACTAATATCCCCAAGTGCAAAATGCCTCGACCATAAACATTAAAGCTATCTCCACTATTAGTATCCTCCACTTTCAATGCAAGGTTTTTTTCTGTTTCTTTCATTAGCCTGTCACGTAAGTGACGGCTGGTAACAAACTTTCCGTCTTTACCATAAAAAGGAGAATTGTTAATGCTGAAAAGCATACTCATCGTTGGCTCATCCACACTTATCACCGGTAATGCTTCAGGATTTTCTGCATCTGCAATTGTATCACCAATATTAAAATCTTCAATCCCTACAACAGCACAAAGGTCACCGGCAATTACTTCACTCACTTTTTTCTTTCCCATTCCTTCAAATACATACAATTCCTTCACCTTCGATTTCTTTATTGAACCATCAGCCTGCATCAATGCCACCTGCTGATTTTCTTTTATCACACCACGGCTCACTTTACCAATTGCAATACGACCTAAAAAAGATGAATAATCAAGCGAAGTGATCTGCATTTGGAGAAAACCTTCATTCACTTTTGGTGGTGGTACATATTTTATGATACCATCCAACAATGGGTCAATACCTTCGATTTGTATATTGGAATCATTGAACCAACCATTCTTTCCTGAACCATAAAAGGTCGGGAAATTCAATTGCTCTTCTGTGGCATCAAGATTAAAAAATAATTCAAAAACCGCGTCATGTACCTCATCCGGACGACAGTTTGGTTTATCAACTTTATTGATAACAACGATCGGGTGAAGATTCAGCTGTAGTGCTTTTTGCAACACAAATCTTGTTTGAGGCATAGGACCTTCAAATGCATCCACAAGCAACAGC
>DASYQG010000005.1:0-3560 GCA_036005825.1 Chitinophagaceae bacterium
ATAGAAACGCCTTCGCTTTATCTTCATTTAAATGCAAGAGATAACTTAAGAGTGATAACCCGTTTGCGCAAAATGGATGAGCGCCGTGTAGATGAAATATTACAAATTGTTGGATTATTTAATGATCGTAAAAGAAAAGTAAAAGAGTATTCACTAGGTATGAAACAAAGATTGGGTGTGGCAATGGCATTGCTGCCTGATCCAGCATTATTGATCCTTGATGAGCCGGCGAATGGTCTTGATCCTGCAGGTATCATTGAGATAAGAGAGATGTTGAAACGACTCAACAGGGATCTTGGTAAAACAATTTTTGTATCAAGTCATTTACTCAATGAAGTGGAAAGAACTTGTACACATGTCGGTATTATACATAAAGGTGTAATGCAATTCCAGGGAACAATGGCTGACTTGCAGGAAAGCGCTGGTCATGGCAAACTGGTTACAATAAAAGTGGATGATACAGCGAGATGGAAAAGTTTTGTAACGGAAAAATATCCGCATGCAACAGCATTAGTGAGTAACGAATTTGTTTTGCCGGTGGAGAATAGCGATGACGTTACAAACATCACCCGTGAATTAGTAATGCAGGGGGTTCCGGTAAGAGGAGTTCGCACTAATGAAGGATTGGAAGAATGGTTTATTAAAATGACATCAAACTAACTACTATGAATTTTTTCTCTGATTATATAAGAGCATTTAAGGCAGAATGGTTGAAGCTTAGAAATTCCGGAATGTTTTTGCTGGTATTAATAATGGCCGCTTTTATTCCCGCCATTTTTACATTGGCGGGTTTAGTGGTTAGTGAAAGCGGTATTGCATCCGGAAACACTGAAAACGTATGGAGATCATTTGTCTCTAATTGTTTCACCGGGTTTGGAATTTTTTTCTATCCTATTTTTCTAACACTGGTTGTGATAAGGCTTACACAAATGGAACATCGCGGAGGCGGATGGAAGCTTATTGAGGTGCAACCCATTTCCAAGCTGTCTTTGTACCTCGGAAAATTTAGTATAGCAGTTATTGTGGCGCTTATGTGTATTGTTGCGCTTATTCTTTTCAGTTTATTGGGTGGCACAATTATCATGTTAGCAAAATCCGGATCAAGCTTCTCAAGATTTTCTATTCCATGGGGATTTATCAGTGGTTTTGGATTACGCTTACTTATTGCGGGACTCGGTGTGCTTGGTATTCAATATTTATTTTCTGTGGTTATCAGTGGTTTTATCTGGCCCTTTGCGATCGGGCTTGTGGGCACCATTACCGGTACCATATTATTTGGATTTCGAAAAGCCCTTTGGTGGCCATACATTGCTCCCGGTCTTACAGTAACAAATCCGGAAGGCAGCAGCGCTGGAAATTTCCTGATGTATTACGAATGGCTAAGTATTGCATGGATGATCATTGCATTGTGGCTCGGTTATCAATGGTATCAGCGAAAAAATCTTAAAAGAGCTTTCTTTAAACCGGTTCTGAGATTGATCTACCTACTCATACCTGCGGCGGTATTTGCTGTTTTTTTTGTTTACATAAATAAGCCTGTTCAACTTCCTTCACATAAGCGTACGGTGATCGCTGGAAGTCTTGAATCAAAAGATCAATTTAAAGCTGCATACCTCTTAGCTGAACCGCTAATGGATACTATTCTTGAAATTCCGATCGCGAATAATCGTTTTCATGTAAGTACAGATAAGGTAATTCCGCCGGGTGTTTATTCCTTCAAATTAGGAAGCCTAAACCAAAAAGTCTTTTTTGGAAATAATGATAGTTTGTTTCTGAAAATAAAAAATGATGACCGGGGCAGCCGTGCAAATACAACAGGGAACAGAACTGCAGAAAACGAATACCTGAGAAATGGCAGGGACGGCAACGACGGCGGCGATATATGGTATCTTGAAAATCGTGGTTATGAAATGAAACCAAAGGCATATGCAAATGAAGTGGTGCGGCTTTGGAAAAACAATGTTGACTGGCTTAATAATTTTAAAACTGCCGACAACCTTAAGCCGGGTGATGAGTTTATCACACTGCAAAAAAAATTGATCTCTCTTTCTTATTTAAAATTATTAGACAACAGGTATCCACAATGGTTCAGGATCTATCATCCAAATGAAACGCTTGAATATCCAAAATCAGTTGAAGCGATCAGGAGTGCAGTGAGTTATAATGACAGCACTCTCTTAAGTTATTCTCAATACCGGGATAACATAACAGATTATATTCAACAGAAACACAGGCTGAGTACCTTTAATGCTGCGGCTTATATTTCCAAACTATGCACTGTAATGCCTGCGGGCCCGGTAAGAGATTATCTTATTTACAATAAATTGAAGGAAGTTATTGGCAAAACAATCGATACTACCAGAAGGGAAATGCTGATAACAGAATTTGTTCCCAAAATTTCTGAGCCTAAAATACAACAACAAATACTTGCGCAGCATTTATTACTAAAAAGTTTAAGCCGCGGAAAGCTTGCGCCCGATTTTATTACCACAGCATTGAATAAAGACACTTTTTCTTTAAAAAATTTCGAGGGAAAATATGTGGTGATCGATGTGTGGGCCACATGGTGTCAACCGTGCCATGTGCAAGCACCCAATTTCGACGGATTAGCCGAGCAATACACAAGTCAGGATGTAGCTTTTGTTGCTTTATCAATTGATGAGAATAAATGGAGCTGGCAATACGAAGCGGGTGAAAGATCTTTGCGGGTGATCCAGTTGCATGCAAATGATAAAAATTCGTTTAGCCAGGTGTATGGTATCGATTACATTCCCCGTTATATTTTATTAGGGCCTGATGGAAAGATAATCAATGCACAATTGCCCGAGCCGGGTAACCCGCTTTTTGAAGAAATATTAAGAAGAGAGATCCCGGGCTTAGAAAGTCTTGAGTAATGAAATATTTCTTTTTTATTTTTTCATTTTTAAGTGTTCACAGTTGCATTGCGCAGCAGCAATATTCTATTCAAGATCTGAAGTCTGGGAAATTCAAAGAAGACAGCAGCTATATTTATTCGCTTCCGTTTGAAAATAAAAAGAAAGTTTTTTTGATACAGGCTTATGACAGCAAGATGAGCCATAAAGGAGAGCTTGCATTGGATTTTAAAGTGAAAAAGAAAACAAAAGTATGCGCAGCAAGAAATGGAGTAGTAATAGCTGCAAGAGAAGATTCAGATGAAGGAGGATTAAAGCCCGAGAATATGTCTGATGGCAATTATATTTCAATCAAACATTATGATGGATCTGTTGCACACTACTGGCATCTTGTTAAAAATGGTGCCCTGGTAAATGTTGGTGATACAGTTGTAAAAGGGCAAGTGATCGGACTAAGTGGTAACACTGGTTATTCTGCATTTCCTCATTTACATTTTGAAGTGATTGGTTATGATGGAACAGGAGCTTATAAGCAACTACCAACAAGATTTTATACAAACAAGGGAACCATCTATTTACGTCCTGGTAAATTTTACAAAGCGGTGAATTAAGATTATATAAAAGGTTTGTGATACAAGTATTCAATCCGTAACTTACAACAAACTCAAGGCTATGATAGTAGTTTAT
>DASYQG010000006.1:0-2231 GCA_036005825.1 Chitinophagaceae bacterium
GTCTTGATACTACCTACTGTGTAAAATATCTCACCGAAGAAAAGGGGTACGAGGTACACAGTATTATTGTCAACACCGGCGGCTTTACTGATGATGAATTAAAAAAGATAGAAGCACATGCTCACAAGCTTGGTGTAAAAACACATACAACAGTTGATGCGGTAAAAGGATACTACGATCGCATCATCAAATATCTCATTTTCGGAAATTGTTTGAAGAATAATACTTACCCGCTTTCTGTTTCTGCTGAAAGATTAAGCCAGGCTTTGCATATTGCCGAACATGTAAAAAAATTAGATGCAAAAGCAGTAGCACACGGTAGCACAGGTGCAGGCAACGACCAGGTAAGATTTGATATGATCTTTCATATCATGATCCCAGGAGTTGAGATCATCACTCCTATTCGTGATCTGAAACTTAGCCGCGAAGAAGAGATCGCATATCTCAAAAGCAAAGGTGTTGATATGAATTCTGAAAAAGCCATGTATTCGATCAATAAAGGATTGTGGGGAACAAGTGTTGGAGGTAAAGAAACATTGAATAGTAAAGGCATGTTGCCAGAAGAAGCATGGCCAACACAAGTAACAAAATCTGGAAATGAAGAAGTAAAACTTGGTTTCGAAAAGGGAGAACTAAAGACGATAAACGAAAAACAATTTAAACATCCTTCTGAAGCGATTCAATATTTACAAACAATTGCCGGAGCTTATGGAATAGGAAGAGATATACATGTTGGTGATACGATCATCGGAATTAAAGGTCGTGTAGGGTTTGAAGCAGCAGCGCCAATGATAATTCTAAAATCACATCATGCATTGGAAAAACATGTATTAACAAAGTGGCAATTGCAATGGAAAGATACATTGGCACAGTTTTATGGTAACTGGATGCACGAAGGACAAATCCTTGATCCGGTGATGAGAGATATTGAAGCGTTTTTGGAAAACAGCCAGCAAAATGTAACTGGCGATGTCTTTGTTCAATTAATGCCTTATCGTTTTCAAGTTATCGGCATCGAAAGTAATTATGACCTGATGAGCAGCAAGTTTGGCAAATACGGGGAAATGAATACTGGTTTTACCGGTGATGATGTAAGAGGTTTTTCAAAGATATTTGGCAACCAAACTTCAATTTGGAACGCAGTAAACAAAGACAATAATGGCAATTAAAGTCGGCATAATTGGGGGAGCGGGTTATACGGGTGGCGAACTCATTCGTTTGTTGATTCACCATCCGGCTGTATCTGTTTCTTTTATTCATAGCCGCAGCAACGCAGACAAGCCTGTACATTCTATTCACCAGGATCTGTTGGGTGATACTGAACTAAAGTTTTCAGGAGAATTAAATGATGATATTGATGTGCTCTTTCTTTGTTTAGGTCATGGCGAATCAAAAAAATTTTTGACGGAAAACAAAATTGCTGATAAGGTTAAGGTAATTGACCTGTCAAATGACTTTCGTTTGTCTCAAAGCTCAAAGCTCGAAGCTCGCAGCTTTACTTACGGTCTTACAGAATTGAACAGAGATAAAATTAAAAAAGCAAGCAATGTTGCCAATCCCGGTTGTTTTGCTACAACCATTCAATTAGGGTTATTGCCATTAGCAAAAGCTGGTTTGCTGAAAGATGTTTATACAACGGGCATTACTGGTAGCACCGGTGCCGGCCAAAGTTTGAGTGCAACTTCACATTTTAGCTGGAGAGAAAATAATATTCAGGCTTATAAAACTTTGATGCATCAGCATCTTGGGGAAATTGGCGAATCATTAAAACAACTACAGCCGGCAGGTGACATACATGTAAACTTTGTCCCGTGGCGGGGCGATTTTACAAGGGGAATTTTTGTTAGCTCACAGGTTCGTTGTGATGAAAGCCTGATCGAGTTGAATAAATTTTATGAGGATTTTTTTACTGGTCATCCATTTACATATTTAACAAAAGAACCATTATTTCTGAAGCAAGTGGTGAATACAAATAAATGTATCATTCAGTTAGAAAAAGTTGGCAGTATGCTGGTTGTGCACTCGGCTACAGATAACTTATTAAAAGGCGCCAGTGGACAGGCAGTTCAAAATATGAACCTGATGTTTGGACTTGATGAAACGGCAGGACTAAATCTTAAAGCAAATTATTTTTAAATCAAAACAAAAAATCCGTAAAACGGTTAGTGAGTTATGAATTTATTCGACGTTTATCCGATCAATGATGTTACTATCGTTAAAGCGAAAGGCTC
>DASYQG010000007.1:0-9021 GCA_036005825.1 Chitinophagaceae bacterium
TCGAAAAAATGAAGTTGGAGAGAAAGAAAATAGCGGAAATCGATGCCAATGCAAGAATGGAAAAAATGAAAATTCGACTTGATCTAAGTAATGATCAAATGGAAAAGATAAAAAAACAGCGTAGCGAAACACTGGAGAAAATGAAAACGATCCGTGAAAATCAATCCCTGGATATGATGAAAAAAAGAGAAGAGATGAAAGCATTGATGCAAAAGAGAAATGAAAACATGAAATCAATTTTGAATGAAGAACAGATGAAAAAAATGCAGGAAATGAAGAAATCCATGCCTCGCAAAAGAAAAGTTGTTTCTTAAAATATTAGCTGATAAAAAGCCCTTCCCGAAACGGAAGGGCTTTTTATTTAAAACTACCTAAACCCGGTTATTGCTTATCTTTGCTCCTCCTGTTGTAAAACAGTAAATCTTCACATGAAAAAGAAAGCATCCCCGTTCGATAAATTTTATAAAAAGAAAAGCAACGCTGCAATCAAAGAACAATTTCGCCAGGAAAAGAAAAAAGTAAAAAAAGAAAGAGCGGAATATTTTGATAAGAAAAGAGAAGAACTAAGAATTCAGCAAGCCAATCCTGTACAAAAACAATCGCAGCCTTCTATTTCCAGACCGCAGTCCACTGAGCTCATGCCTTTAAATAAATATATTTCCCATGCAGGTGTTAGCGGTCGTCGTGAAGCAGCAGAGATCGTAAAGAAGGGAATTGTAAAAGTGAATGGAAAAATAATTACAGAACCGGGACACAAGGTCTCACCAAAAGATGAAGTAGTTGTTAATGGCAAAAAAATATTCCTTTCAAAAAATCTTGTTTACATCTTACTTAATAAACCAAAAGATTTTATTACAACTACCGATGATCCGCAGGGAAGAAAGACAGTGCTTGATCTAATCCGTCGTGCAACAGATGAAAGAGTTTATCCTGTTGGAAGATTAGACAGGAATACTTCAGGTCTTTTATTACTTACCAACGATGGCGAGCTTTCACAAAAACTTACTCATCCAAGCAATGAAATAAAAAAGATATATGCTGTTACTCTTGATAAACCTCTTGATAAAAAAGACTTCGACCAGATATTAAAAGGAGTTGTATTGGAAGATGGTCCTGCTTCAGTTGATAAACTTGCCTACGCAGATACAAAAGACAGAACGCAATTGGGCGTGGAAATACATAGCGGTCGCAATCGGATTGTTCGCCGCATTTTTGAACATCTTGGTTATGATGTAAAAAATCTTGACCGTGTAATGTTTGCCGGCTTAACAAAGAAAAATATCGAAAGAGGCAAATGGCGTTTTCTCAATGAAAAAGAAGTTCGTGAACTTAAATACTTTGGAAAAGGAAAATGAAACTCAGCGAGTGGATAATTTATGAAGATGAAGATCTAATTGCGCTGAATAAACCTTCCGGCCTACTCTCTATTCCTGATCGTGAAGGAAAAGATGTTTCACTTAAAAAAATGTTGATTGAAAAGTATGGCAGCATATTTACTGTTCATCGTCTTGATAAAGACACAAGCGGTTTAATTGTATTTGCAAAGAATGAAACAACTCACAAATTACTTTCGCAACAATTTGAGGAAAGACAGACAGAAAAAATTTATCTCGGGCTACTTCTTGGCTCGCTTGCAGATAAAAAAGGGTCAATTGATGCACTTATTTCTGAGCACCCGGCGAAAAAAGGATTAATGACGGTTTACAGAAAAGGAAAAGAATCTTTAACTGATTACGAAGTGCTGGAAGATTTTAAAATTTTTTCCTTGGTCCAATTTCAAATTCATACCGGTAGAACACATCAGATCAGGGTTCATGCAAAACATATTGGTCACCCGGTAGTATGTGATGAGTTGTATGGTGACGGAAAACCAATTTTACTTTCTTCGCTCAAACATAAATTCAAGCTTTCAAAAAATGAATTAGAAGAAAGACCGATCCTCAATAGGCTTGGGTTGCATGCATTGAGTTTACAATTTGTAAATACAAATGGTGAAAAGATGAAGCTGGATGCTCCAATACCAAAAGACTTAAGAGCATTGCTTCAGCAATTAAGAAAAAGGAAATTTTGACCAGATCAAAAAAATGACTTAAGTAATACACCGGCTACCGCCGCGATCAAAATCAAATAAGGTTCCCTGATTTTTTTAAAATAGATAAGTGAAATCACTGCAGCAATAGCGATCAGTGCAGAAGGAATATCAACTATAGATCTCATGGCAATAACTATAACTGCTCCTACCAGTGCGCCAATAACTGCTGCAGTAATACCATCTACAAATGCTTTAACAGGTTTGTTCTTCACGATTTTTTTAAAATAAGGCGCCGGTAAAATGGTAAATAAATAACAAGGTAAAAATGTTGCCAGCGCAGCTACACATGCTCCCGGAAAACCCGCTACCAGGTAACCGATAAAGCCAACTGTAATTACAACAGGCCCGGGAGTGATCATTGCTACTGCAACTGCATCAATAAATTGTTGTTCACTCAGCCATTTATATTCATCCACTACACCACTATGTAAAAAAGGTACAATAGCAAGACCGCTGCCAAATACAAAAGCTCCTGCTTTTGTAAAGAACAAAGCGATCTTTTCAAGTGTACCGGCATCATATTCCCAAAACCCAATTCCAAGTAATATAAAATTTGTCGTCTTTGTTTTTACCCATGCCGGTGGTGCTTTTACAACCATGTAAATAAAACCAGCTACTATAAATAATAAAACGTTCTCAGATTTTGTGATAATAGTTACTGCTACCGCAATAAGGTATAATAACCATAGCAGCCAATTCTCTTTTATAGAATCAAGATTCAATTTACTTACAGATTTTGTGGTGAGCTTATATGCACTGATTGTTATTATACCAATTACGGCAGCGCCTACTCCGTAAAAAACGGCCTGCATCCATGATAGTCCTCCATATAATTTATAGGCCATACCCAACAACACAACCATTATGAATGATGGAATGATAAATGCAAGTCCGGATAACGTGGCGCCAACCACTCCATAATGAACGTAGCCGAGATAAATTCCCAATTGAGCTGCTAAGGGGCCAGGGGCCAGTTGCGCCAACGCCAGACCTTCTTTGTATTCATCTTCACTTATCCATTTTTTATTTTCAACAAGATCCCTATGCATGTAACCAACTAAAGCTACAGGCCCGCCGAAACCGGTTGTCCCTAATTTGAGAAAATAGTAGACTAACTCAGATAATTTATATCCTGACCTGTTATTCATCAATACAATTATTATTTTGATCCGGGTTACAACTCACCTCTTGAAACAGCATACAGCTCATACCAATCCTGGCGATCAAGATTAATTTTAAAAGCTTCTGCGATATTTCTTATCCGCTGCTCATCAGCGGTACCGATCAGTGGCAGTGCGCCGAGCTTTACAAGCCATGCAATGGCGACAGATTCAAAATGGGTATTATATTTTCCGGCAAATTCTTCAAGCTTGCCCCTGATACGTAAAGGAGTTTTCTCGTTGCTGTTAGCGATCTTTCCTTCTGCCAATGGAGAAGTTGCCAATGGCCGCATATATTTTTGTTTGATATAATCTACCTGGCCATTATCAAAAGCAGATGTGTTTAGCAAATTTAATTCAATATGATTGGTAACAATCGGAATACGCAAGTAGGAACTTAATAACTGATGTTGAAAGACAGAAAAATTAACAACACCGACATTTTTTATTTTTCCTGAATCTTTTAGTTTCTCCAGTGTCAGGGCTGTTTCTTCCAAATTAGATAATGGATCAAGCTGGTTGAGTAAAAACACATCTATATAATCAGTTCGGAGATTGCGTAAAGAATTTTCTAAGCTATTAGTTATATGTTCTCTTGAAGTATCATAATGTTTTACACGATAATCAGGCCGGGCCGGATGCGGAACATTAATACCACACTTTGTAAAGAGAACAATGCTTTCTCTTTTAATGCCGCTTCTTTTAAAAACATTCCCAAATATTTCTTCGCAAGTGTAATCACCATACGTATCCCCATGATCAAATGTATTGATGTCGAGGTCAAGACAAAGGTTCATGATCCGCTCCATTTTTTCTTCGTTCACATAACTGCCGCTCCACCTGTAAAAACCATAGACGGCTGGCGATACCTTTGGCCCGGAATCACTGAGATAGATTTTTTCCATTATGTTTTATTAATAAATTAAAATTATAATTCAATCTTCTCGATCATTACATCCCAATGTGCAATTAATAATTCAAAACGATGCTGCTCATCCTTCTTTAATTTTTCAAGATCAGGATATAATTGCTTTTCATACTGCTTTGTAAGATTGGGATCAAATGCAAGCTTCTCATTTTTAAAAACAATGGTCACTTTAAAATCAAAACGGGTATCCTCGCCGCTATGCAATTTCGGTTTTTCCGCTTCCACGCTGATGATATCTCCTTTATCAATGGCCTTTTTTAATAATGGATAATGATTCACCTTCCAGAGATTGATGAACTCATCAGCAAAGCCCCATTTTACCTTGTAATAATTTTCAATAGTAAAATAATCTTTCTTGTCCTGGGCATGCAATGATTGAAACATAAAAATAAAAACAGTGAACATTAAAGTTTGCAACAGCTTATTTGATTTCATAAAAAGAGTTTATTTTATTTATCCTGTTAAGTTATGACAGTTCTGAATATTAAAAAGGCATCCCGATGAATCAGGACGCCGTTCTTTCAACGATTGCTTGCCATATGAAAAATCTTTCTCTTATTTCTTTTTTAATAACCCATCTACCGTGATCGCTACATAATATAGTCCACCAATTGTGGGACCACCGGCGTATTGAAGGTAGCGGTGATTAAGAATATTAGCTCCACCAACTTTGATCTGCGAATATAATTTTGGCACCCGAAATGTGACTTGCGCATCAATGGTGCTATATGCAGCAATATTTCCTGTTACCAATGGGCTTTCCCACAAGAATGCATCCTGCCATTTCCAGGTAATATTGAATCCTATATTCTTTGTTACTTCACGATTACCGAACGATAAGTTTGATGACCACTGCGGTGTATTAAAGCCAGTTACAAAAATATCATCGGCTTTATTTGCTTTCATTTTATTAAAATTAAGATTACCCGAAATAGTATATTTTTTATAAATATTATAAGTAATACCTAATGCAGAACCAAAATTGTGATAAGTATTCTTTGCATTTGTATAAACCCTGTAACGTTCCTGCCCTTTGCTCGCAGCATTGCTACCGCTCGCAGTAGTTGCATCCCTGTTACGATCTAGCATTGCGATTACCGCTGCATCGGAGCCAACAGTTTCTCCAATGGGGACGTATACCTGAACCTGTCCAAGAAATCCATTATAGACATTGCTGTATGCATCAATATCGATCACCAGTTTGTTATCAAACAAAACAGATTTATATCCTATCTCCACGGAATTTATCTTTTCAGGACGAGCATCGGGAAGGTTACCCCAAATAAGTAGGTTTTTATTTGCCAACGCCGCAGCATCAGTATTTCCTTGTGCACTTACGGCCGCATTAAAAGCAATGACCGATGCTTGTGTGTAACTATTTTCCAAATAACCGAGTCCTTCATTTATATAAGGCAAACTACCGACACGTTTTACTCTTCCATTATTTACATAAGATAATGCTTCAAACAAAGCTGGGAAACGATACCCTTGTTGATAAGTAAAACGGAAATTATGTTTTTCACTGACTGTGTAAACGGCTGCAAGACGCGGCGTAAACTTTGGTTTGAATTCAATGTTATCATCAAAACGTAAGGAACCAAACAATTTTAATTTCTCATCAAAAAATGTTTTAGTTACCTGCGCAAAGAATCCAACTTTATTATAATGAACATTTTTTCCAAAGCTTCCGTCCTTCAATTGTTTGTTACGTTCACTGATAGGGCGAGAAAAGTCAACGAAATTATTTCCATCAGGGATGATCTCATACAAGCGATAGTCACCACCGATGAGTAGGTTAAATAGTTTTATGTATTTTGACAGATCCCATTGTGCTTCGGTATGATAGAGGCGACTGTTTTGCACCAATGCAGATCCCCCTGTTTCCGGCGCATCCGGAATAGTGCTTGACTTGATATCCCAGTTATTAATACTTGTAATAATATTTACTAATGAATCAAAACGGACAGTACCTGGTTCTGCACGACCTGCATCAGCTATTGTCCGGGCATATTGAGTAGCGGCTGCAAGATTCGCATTGGTCAGTGATCCATTTGCAGCAACATACGCATTCAACGCATTTTTGTATTTCGTTCCCCATGCATTGTTTGATCCTCCGCTATACATATCCAAATTATCTGCTGTTGGTTTTACATTATATGAATCACCGGTGTTTTCAATAGAGACATAACTGCGGACAACAAAATTGTCCCCTTTTAATTCCAGATGATGATTTTGTACCAACACATTGTCCAATCTTATTTTATTTCCGCGTTGAAAAACTCCATCCAGTTTACCAACGCGATAGGAATAAGATAATTCTGCTTTATCGCTGAGACGATAATGTAAAGCTGCATCAAATTTCAGGTTGTCAACTTTAGGACTTACAAGATCGGTTTCCCAATAGCCCGTTCTTGCAACACGTAATGTTTGATTTGTATTACCATTAATAGTAAGACCACCAACAGATACAACATTACTTCCCGCCAATGCATCATCACCATATTTATTCCATCCATCGAAAGCAACATTGTTCTCTCCATTAAGTGCGGGGAAATTCGGATTGGCGCTTTTTAAAATATTTGTATTCTGGTCAAGCCGGGTATTGGAACGCCAGTCAATACCCTGCATGTAACTAAAATTAATTTTAAACGCAAACTTATTGTTGAATGCTTTTGCATAACGAACAGCTGATTCAGTTAAAAAAGCCGGATCATGATCAATACCATCCACATGATTGATCCCTGTTTTTTGATAAAAACTAAGTCCCTGGTGTATGAATGGATCTTTGGTGATCAGGTTAGCCATTCCATTAATTGCATTCATTCCATATAATGCAGAAGCAGCACCAGGAGTGATCTCCACGCTTTGAATATCAAGTTCAGTTGGCCCGATCGCATTGCCAAGCGGCACACCCAATGTTGCAGCTTGCATATCTACTCCATCCACCAATTGCATAAAACGAAAATTGTTTGGAATATTAAATCCTCTTGTATTCGGCACTTTAAAAGTGAGACTCGATGTTATCATCTGTACTCCTTTCACATTTTCCAATGCCTCATAAAAACTCGGCGCAGCAGTTTCTTTAATAGCACGAATATCTAACTTCTCTATCGCTACTGGTGATTTCAAAATACTTTCAGGCACTTTTGATGCAGTAACTACAACGGCAGTTCCCAACACAGCTTGTGTTGCTAATGCCACCTGCACATTTGATCCAAGGGATCTTACTTCGAATTCCTGTGGCTGAAAACCGACAGATGAAAACACCAGTGTAAAAGGTAATTTTGTTTTTGTACGTAAAACAAAATTGCCTGTTGAATTGGTAACAGTACCGGCAATAGTTCCTTTCACTTGTATACTAACATCTGGCAGTGGTAACTGCTTTTCCTGGTCAGTGACTTTACCGGAGACTTCAATGATCAAATTGTCCTGTGCAAAAATGAAATTGCTGATAAATAGCAGTGATAAAGCGGCGAATAAATTTCTCATCGTTTGATTTTTCAATTGATTTAAAAGTTTTCTTGTATTAATTCCATTGGCAAGCAAAAACTAAAAACAACATCGCTTCATTAAGTTGTTTTTCTGAACCAGGGCATTAGTTGATGAGTATTTCATTTTATGATTTATTAAAATGATAAAACAAAAATAAGGGTCGTTTATTATCCTACCAAATTAGTAGACTATTATTTTATAAAAAATTTCCTAATGATCAGTTTAATCATGCTACTAAAGGAAAATAGCCCGGTAAATTGTAATGAGACTCATGATGATGACAACAATACCAACCGCAATAAACATTTTTCGCATAGGTAATTTGGCGGTAAGCATAGCAGAAAAAGGCGCTGTGATTATTCCCCCTATCAAAAGGCCAGCAACAATATTCCAATGATGGATGCCTACAGTGAAAATAAAAGTAATGGCGCTGGCAACTGTGAGTATAAATTTAGCCATAGTGCTGCTGCCAATAACATATCGTGGAGTATGGCCATTTTTTATAAATGTACCCGTAACAAGCGGGCCCCAACCCCCTCCTCCAAATGAATCAATAAAACCACCAATCAAACCTAAGATCGGGATATTGGTTTTTTTCTTAACTCCATTTCCATTTTTGTTTTTATAGGCATTTCGTAAGATCCGAAATCCAAGATACATAGTGTAGGTTGCTATAACGGGTTTGGTCAGTTTTGCATAATTTTCTCCGACATAAGTAAGAGATATGGCGCCAATAACTGCACCTATAACTGCAGGGATGGCTAATGCCTTTACTAATTTCTTATTTATATTACCCAATTGCCAATGGCTGATACTTCCGGCAGCTGATGTAAATGATTCCGCGGAATGAATGCTGGCACTGATCACAGGGGGTGGTACATTTAATATTAATAATATTGTTGTGCATATAACACCATAGCCCATTCCCATGGATCCGGCTACCAATTCCGCACAAAAACCTGCGAGCATCATCCAATAAAATAAATAATTGTCTTTATGAAGCAGTGTCTGCAGGGCAGTCAATTGCTCTGCCGATAAAAATAAATAAGTAAAAAGAACAGTAAGTGCCACCAGCGTTATTGCAATAGTATATTTATTAAACACTTTTCTTCTTGATGAAGTAAGCTCCTGTTCGGTTAATACCAATTCCTTTGATGCAATGATCTCTTCTACGTTATTTTCCTGTTCTTTCATTTTTATTCTTTTCTACTAGTGTTTTTGTCAGCTCATTCAATTGTCTCACTTTATCTGCGAAATCGCCGCTCATTTTATTCCTGATAAGATTAAGGTTAACTAATAGTTCATCAATTTCATCAGGCATAGTCTTCTCTAATAGCTCCTTTATCCTC
>DASYQG010000008.1:0-12936 GCA_036005825.1 Chitinophagaceae bacterium
CGCAACAGTTTTGCGGGTATCGTGCGGGCACATGCAGCAGCTTCAGGGAAAAGTATTCGATTAATTCCCGGTTGTCAACTTGATCTGCTGGATGGCGCCAGCATACTTGCTTATCCAACTAACAAGGATGCGTATTCGCAATTATCCCGATTGTTAACGGTTGGTAATCTTCGTGCAGAAAAAGGTTTTTCGCATTTATATAAAGAAGATGTGTATGCTCATTCGAAAGGAATGAAATTTATTGCGCTACCACCAACTGTATTAAACACCTCCTTTGAAATAGCATCTTCATTTGAAAAAGATATTAAAGAATATAAAGCTGTTTTTGGGAATGATCTTTATATCGCTGCCGCCCGCCGCTATTCCGGAGATGATAATAAGTATCTCTATCGTCTTTCACATTTAGCAGAAAAGATGCAAATCAAAATGGTTGCAACAAATAATGTGCACTATCATAAACCTGAGCGAAGGCAATTGCAGGATGTCTTAACATGCATTCGAGAAAAATGTACGATCCATACTGCAGGTTTCCGTCTTTATCCCAATGCAGAAAGATACCTGAAGCCTATTGAAGAGATGCATCGCTTATTCTGGCACTACCCTACTGCGATAAAAAACACACAGGAAATTGCTGAAGCATGTCAATTTTCTTTAGATGAATTAAAGTATGAATATCCCGAGGAGCTTACTTCTAAGGGACGAACTCCCCAAGAAGAACTTACGTTTTTAACATGGGAAGGGGCTCAACAAATTTTTGGGGATCATCTTTCAGAAAAAACAATTGCAACTATCAAACATGAATTGGCATTTATCGAACAAATGAATTATGCTAATTATTTTTTAACCGTGAATGACATTGTTCGGTTTGCAAGGTCAAAAAATATATTATGCCAGGGAAGAGGATCAGCCGCTAATTCTACCGTTTGCTATTGTCTTGGCATTACCTCTGTTGATCCAACAAAATTTGACCTGTTATTTGAACGATTTATTTCTTCTGCAAGAAATGAACCTCCTGATATTGATGTTGATTTTGAACATGAACGTCGTGAAGAAGTGATACAATATATCTATCAGAAGTATGGTCGTGACCGTGCGGCAATAGTTGCGACCGTGACACAACAACATCAAAAGGGTGCCATACGGGATGTTGCAAAAGCAATGGGATTATCTATTGATACCATCAACAGTCTTTCTAATACGGTTGGCTCACTCGGAGAATTTCCCGAGGAATCATTTGAAGAAAAAAGATTTCAGCAGGAAGGGTTTAATGTCCGTGATAAATATTTGTGTAAGGTCCTGGAGCTAACAAAACAATATATAGGTTTCCCCCGACAGCTTGGACAGCATACGGGGGGATTTGTGATCACTAATGGAAAACTTTCTGACCTCTGCCCTATCCTGAATGCAAGAATGGAGAACCGAACCTGCATCGAATGGAACAAGAATGATATTGATGCATTAGGGTTCATGAAAATAGATGTACTGGCATTGGGTATGCTTACTTGTATCCGCAAAGCGTTTGACCTGGTTAAACAACATTATGGTCCTGAGCTAACACTTGCTAACATCCCTCAAGATGATCCTGCTGTTTATGAAATGATCTGTAAGGCCGATACAATCGGCGTTTTTCAAATAGAGAGTCGTGCACAACAAGCTATGCTTCCACGATTGAGACCAACGACCTTTTATGATCTTGTAATTGAAGTAGCAATTGTGCGACCGGGACCCATTCAAGGTAATATGGTGCATCCATATCTAAGAAGACGCACTGGTGAAGAACCAGTAGACTATCCATCGAAAGAGTTAGAAGAAATTCTAGGAAGAACGTTAGGTGTTCCACTTTTCCAGGAGCAGGCCATGAAGATCGCTATCGTTGCAGCTGGTTTTAGGCCAAGTGAAGCGGATGAACTCCGACGCAGCATGGCAACATTCAAAGTACAAGGTTTGGTGAGCAAATTCGAAAGAAAGTTAATAGATGGAATGATGAAGAATGGATATACAAAAGAATATGCCTATCGTGTTTTTAAACAATTAGAAGGTTTTGGAAGTTATGGTTTTCCCGAGAGTCATGCAGCCAGCTTTGCATTGCTTGTATATGTTTCATCCTGGCTCAAATGTTTTTACCCGGATGTATTTGCATGTGCTTTATTAAACAGCCAGCCGATGGGATTTTATCATCCTGCACAAATTGTTATGGATGCAAGAAAACATGGAGTGGAAGTAAGGGCAGTTGATATCAATTATTCGAACTGGGATAATTTACTTGAAGAAAAATCAGGTATATATTGTCCAATTCGGCTTGGATTTCGGCAAATAAAAGGTTTACGGGAAGAAGACATGGATCTGCTAATGTCAAAAAGGAAAGAGTCGTATAAAAGCATTCCTGAATTAGTTAATGCCGGTTTATCGAAAGCAACACTTGAAAAACTAGCTGACGCAGATGCATTCAGATCAATTGGTCTTGACCGGCGTAAAGCATTGTGGGAAGTATCTGCCTGTAATGATCAACCAACCGGAGTTTTTTCAGGGCAACAAACTGTTGAAGAAAAGATATCCTTACCTGAGATGACAATTTCGCAACATGTAGTACAGGATTATGCAGCGCTATCATTATCATTAAAAGCACACCCGGTAAGTTTTGTAAGAGAAAAATTGCAGCAGTTACATATTGTTAGCTGCAATGAGCTGAATGCATTAAATAATGGTGATCATGTAAAAGTTGCGGGTCTTGTTTTGGTAAGGCAGCGGCCCGGCACTGCAAAGGGAGTTTGTTTTATCACTATCGAAGATGAAACAGGTGTTGCTAATCTTGTTGTTTTTTCCAACCTGTTCGATAAATATCGCAAAGCGATCGTTCAATCAAGATTATTAATGGTGGAAGGGAAGCTTCAGCGTGAAGGGGATGTGATACATGTAATTGCGGAAGGGTGTTATGATCTGTCGGGTTTATTGCGATCTCTTACTTCAACAAAAAAATTAAAGTCGCCTTTACTTGATGAAACAAATGACGAAAAAGTTTTTTCTGAAGGGAGGAATTTTAAATAAAGAACTATTTCTGTTTTACATCATTCATTTTTCAATATGGTATAAGAGCATTTGAAAATTTTATGCTGATAGTTAATACCGGACAATTTTGATGTTTTGCAATATCTTGGAGTTTTATTGCAATAACATAATAAGAAATGAGCAAGGCACTGTTAGTTCTGCTTTTTATTCCATTATTTAGTTTCCGGCCTTATGATGATTGCGGGATCTATCGCTGGGATTATAAAGTGCTTGTCGATCCAACAGGATGGCCTCTTTTGAACATTGCTACAAAATCAAAAACAATTTACAATCTCAACAGGCTTCCGAGGCCCGCCACATTGGGAAACCAGCGAACTCCTTATGAAAAGTGGAAGGTAACAGTGACGGGCTGGCTCGTGATGCTCGGCAGTGAAGATGACCGCGACTATCATCTTGTTCTCACAAACACAAACCGCACTGATTCACTTATTGCTGAAATCCCCGATTCTTCCTGCACAAAACTTGATCATTTTCCGGCTTTGCGAGAGAAATACGGAACTGCGAGAACTTATGTCAATGAAAAAATTGAGATCCCGAATGGTTCAGTTGAGGAACTCACTACAGCGATCAAAGTCCAGGTAACAGGATTTCTTTTTTTTGATAAGATGGCTCACGGGAATGGTCATGCTAAAAATGGAATTGAAATCCACCCGGTAATTGCTGTAAAGCTGGCGAACTAAGAAAAGCAAAGAGTAATCACCCATTATTACTTATTTAGTTTTTGTTTAAAGAACATTGAAAAAGTAGCCTGAGCCAGTTTCACTTTCGGTGAAATATTACTTTTGAGACTGGAACCCCTGGGTTGGTGCGAACCGAAAAACTGAATACCAATAACAACCTAAGAATTTTCAGTTCAATTCCCCGGGTATTACAATAACCATCTGCCTTCTTCCACCTCTCAGAACGGTTAAACGTGTTTTCTTTCCAATCGCTTTTTCATTTAAGTGTTTATGAAGATTATCGACAGTAGCAACAGGATGTTCTTCCAATTCAACTATAATATCTCCTAACCTGAGCTCATTATTCCTTGCGTTTATATCAGGCAGAATTTCGTAAACATATACACCCGTTTTAGTTTTCAATTGATTCGCCCCGATCATTCTTGCAGTAAGGTTTACCACCTGGGCAGCAATACCCAGTTGTGCTCTTTTTACCCTGCCATGTATGATCAGTTGCCCGGCGATCGTAGTGACCAAATTTGACGCTACTGCAAAACACAGACCCTGGGCGGATGCGATTACCGCTGTATTCATCCCAATTACTTTTCCTTCCGAATTCAATAAAGGGCCGCCGCTATTTCCGGGATTAAGTGCAGCATCTGTTTGAATAACGTCATCAATTAATCTTCCATTCCTGGCACGCAATGATCGTCCTGTTGCACTGACTACCCCGGCAGTTACCGTATGTTGCAAACCCATAGGATTTCCTACAGCAATGGCTATTTGCCCGGCCTGTATCAAATCAGAATTGGCAAATTCCAAAGGATGCACGTCACCGTCATATAATTTTAAAACTGCCACATCAGTAGAAGGATCTGCACCAACTAAAATTCCATTGACTTCAATTCCATCCGCAAAAGAAACTTTAATTGAATCAGCTTTTTCTATCACATGGTTATTGGTGACAATAAATCCGTCTGATGAGATCACAAAACCAGAACCCGAACCGGATCGCTCCATCGTTTTTTGTGCTGTTCGGCCCGTGATCTTTTTTATAATATTAATATGAACTACAGACTTAGATGAACTTTTAACAACATTCGTCACTGTGCCTGAGTAAGCGTCGAGTAAAAAATTATCAGAAGAGGTTACATTAAATAATGAATGTTCCATTTTTGAGAATCGACAATAATCAATCCACTCTATAAATATTGAAATTTTGTCAGTGAGGATGGTTATTGGTGTCTGCCTGGGCCAAACGTATAAGCGCTAAAGAAATGTTCTATACTCAAATCCCATTAAACAGTGAAAAGATGTCCTGCGCTACAGATTCAGGACATCAAACAGCTCCTTTTAATTATCCTTCTGCATTATCAGCAGACCAGGCCATCATCATATCAAACCTCTCAGATCTGGTGATGTTACTACTCACCTTTGTCGAAACCGTTTCCCTATTTTCCCGTGCTTCTATTTCTAATTGAATCGCTTTTATAGCTTCCTTACATTTTAAGTATCCCTCCTGGGACGATCCGTCGGTAAGTAATCCCGTATATTCTATCGTGTACTTGGATAGTAAATCCATTAACCGGGAAGTTTCTATAGAGTGTAGTGCTTGCATTGTGGGAGGATAGACAATGAGAATAACAGCAAATTAAGGATGGTTTAAAAAAAGAATGTCATCTTAATTTCATTTCTTCTTCAAAAATCTTTTGCTGAATGAATGCAAATGCACCCCGAGTTGAAATGGTGAAATACCGGGGCTTCTGCGAAGCTGATCCGGAGATATAAACTCCGGATAACGATTGAAGATTTTTTATTAATTGGAACACTACTGACAACTGTGCTGCTAAGAGAACGAATGGTGATGACACAAAAAAGATTGATAACACCAATAGAAGAATTGAGTGATGCAGGTTAGGAAAAAATGGCTGAGTACCTTCATAGATCAATTAAGCGTTCAATTACTGCTATTGATGCTGATTTGAAAAAACAGCTTAAACAGATTTGTTTTTATCATTGAAATCCAAGGTCCGGGATTTCTATGACGTTAATTTGAAGTGAAGGCTGATCGCTGAATACCACAAAATGGGTATTGACTCCGGGCTTTTTATTTATGATATTTATTATCACTTTTCTCCTCTATGATCACTTTTTTTTGCTGGTGTAAAACAACAGTTAATTAATCAGCCAGCGAATCAGCTTTAAGCCTGCCCAATCTTTAATTTTTAAATATTAAAACAAAGATTTTATATGAGTGCTATTGATAACAAATACCAGGAACTTGGCGGTCCGCATGGTTTTCTTGGACAACCTGTTGATGCAGGCGCCGGAAGTCTTGAGATGAATACATCTGATGGCCACGGCCGAACCAGAGATTTCCAAGGCGGATCTATCTATTGGACAGCAGAGACGGGGGCACACGAAGTGCACGGAGCCATTCGTCTCAAATGGGCATCGTTAAGTGGAAGTCGTAATTTTCTTGGTTATCCTTTAACTGATGAAACCGGCACGCCTGATGGACGGGGACGTTACAATCATTTTCAAGGCGGCTCAATTTATTGGACACCTCAAACTCATGCACATGAAGTACATGGAGCAATACGTGACAAATGGGCGAGTATGGGATGGGAACGTAGTTTTCTTGGTTATCCCAAAAGTGATGAGAAAGCTACAAGAGACGGAGGACGTTACAGTGTATTTGAGGGCGGGTCAATATTTTGGCATCCAGTGCGAGGTATAGAAGTACGCAGGAATATAGATTGATGACAACATACTGAGATTTTTTGTAACCCGGGGTCTGCCAGAATCATTCATTATTAGTGTCTAGTCCTGAAATAGGTTTACAGAATTTGTAAATCTTAAATAAGAAAATAGTCGAATTATAATATTGACACCGATGAGCTCTGACCATTAACCATTACTGAGGTTTGGATTTGTTTCTTCTTTTGGCCGGGTGACTAAAAAATAGTCTTTGATCTCATGCTCAATCATATCTTCAACAGTTGATGCAAAATCAGTAAATGCGCTGTCATAAGATTTGCCTTTATATTTACCAACAAGCTTCATATAACGCCACCCTTCACAATGGAGTAACTCTTCGGCGGCCCTTTTGTCCCGCCAGATCTCGCCAAATCTAAACAATTCCTCCAAGGCCGCGGCAATCCCAACAAGTAAACTCAAGCCAAATGCGAACCATTGGATTCCATCTTTGTTCCTATCTTCAGACAGGGGCAGTAATGCCGAAGTTCCAATCAACGCGGGTATTAACACAGCTCCAATAACAACGATCGTTCTCAGCGTAAAGTGTTTCCATTTCGTTTCGGCTGCACGATTATCCCACCGAATAAGATACTTAACCCATCGATCTTTTATATAGTCCCTGTAAAAAGGTTTAAGATCTTCGAGCTTGTCTATTGCTGATATGAGATCAGCTTCATGGATCAGGTGTGCCATGATATTAGTTTTAAGCCGCTAAATATAAACGTAATGCCAATTCACCCAATAAGGATGGGAGGAAGAAGCCGGTATATAAGTTTTAGCGAATTACTAAAAATGCATTAGTGAAAGTTAGTACTTTAAGAAGGTACAATCAATAGCCACTTTATGGTATATTATACTGAAAGACCTGCATTAATTAATTAAATTGAAAAGGCCCGAACAATTATATCGTCAATTTTTTCAGATACCAGATAGTGTTTTTTTTAAAGCTGTACGAGTTCGTTTTTTTATTTATGTGATCTTAATTGTTGTTCCTGGAATTGTTCTTGGGCGTTTTATTGCAAATTACTTTTAATGATATGATTCGTAGCCCGGAGCCTGAGCAGATCATTTTCTATTCATCGGAATTTTCCTCAGCTCAAGACCCGTTGTGGATTGAATGAATTGAAATAAAACGCAGGCATTGACCTGCGTTTTTATATGAAGGTTCTATACAGATACAGCTTCTATTGCGTAATACACATTACATGCGCCTGCCAGTTATCGTCATTGTCGCGGCAACCCGGATCATTGCTACAACTGCCAGTACATCCTATCACAGTGGTTTCAACCCTCAATTTATAAGGAGCCTGGTTTGGATCGTAATTAAAACTTATGAAAGTTTCCGCCTGCGCAGTAGTGACACTGAAACCCCACGGCCCGGTACAATGCGCCCAACCAATCCAATTGGTAGTGGCGACGATTCCATTCTTATCATAAATAGTAAAACGGTTGGGCACATCATAATATGTACAACCAACTGTAACGTTCGTATTTGTAACTGCACAATGAAGATCAAGAGTAATATCAGGATATAAATAATACCCGGTACCGGCATGTGTGTTACTAAAATAAGTGCTGCAACTACCACAGGCATCGCCATCGGGTTGACCACTATTCGTGATGCAACTCACATGTACCTGCCAGTTATCATCATTATCAGTACAGCCCGGATCGCTGCTACAACCTGGTCCTGTACAACCTATCACATTTGTCTCGACCCTCAATTTATAGGGTGCAAGGGATGAACTGTAAGTAAAAGTCATGAATGTCTCGTAGTTCGCGGTAGTTACGCTTGCGCCCCATGGACCGCTGCAATGTGCCCATCCAATCCAACCTGTAGTTACCACAACTGAGCCATTCTTATCGTAGACAGTATACCGGTTAGGCACATCATAGTAAACGCAACCGAGAGTAACAGTGGTTGATTGCACCGCGCAGTGAAGATCGAGTGGAATGTCGGGATAAACATAAAAACCGGTGCCGCTATGTGTTGCACTGAAGTAATTGCCGCAGCTACCGCAAGTATCAACTGTAATGCTCAATATTGAAGCGGCGGGATCCTCGCCAATGCTTGTAAGCGGTTTTTTTTTGTCAGTTTCTTTTTTTGCTTCTTTTTTTGTTAGTTCTGTTGTTGGAGTTGGTTCTGTTTTTTTAGAACAGGCATTGATCAAAAAGATAAAAGTCAGTAAGGCTGCTAAGTAAACAGCAATGGTTTGATTTTTTTTCATGATTATAAAATTTTGGTTAATGGATAAACTAATTAAGCTGATGCACAGATGCCATTATTATTACACCGTGACCAATGCTATTTTACCAGAGCAACTTGCGCCTAAGGTGGATCAAATAAGTATAAACGGGATGCTAAAAATCAGAGGTGAAAATTCTTGAGTGGAGAGGAATAAACTTTTAATAAAAATAATTTTTTCCAAGATGCAGACAAAAAATAGTTAAGCACATGAATTGAGATAAGCGTCCCTGGTATGTATTGCGTTTCATGGCTCATAAACTACTTTTAAAGGGTGAGAGAAAGGGGGCGTTGATTCACTCCCAGAAATGAAGTGACAGCTTCTGCGAAGCTGATCCCGAGTTATAAACACCGGATAACGATTGAAGATTTTTTGTTTACTGAACACTACGAAGCACAGGATAAAGCTTCACTAAACTATTGCCAAATGACTATAGAAATTCTTAATGATTGTCCTAGCAAATAGAATTTTAAATTCAAAACAATCTAATAATTCCTCGGTGCTGTTTGCATGATCCGCTTTATTGAGAAAAGAACATTTTATTTTTTCATTCACTTGTCCATTGCTATTTAAAAATTGACCCCAAATCCCTGAAGTTCGGGGAAATGGAATTTCTTCAACTTTCATATTTGAAATAAACGCCTTTGGAAATAATCTTTGGTAAGACTTGAGGTTATATAACCAAGAACCGCCCATAACTACTGTTGCTTCCGGATGATTTTCACCGATAAATTCAAACATTCTTTTTAGATCCTGAAGCCTTGCTGATTGTCTTTCTTTTGATAAAGGGCCTTCACCAGAATTATCCCGGTTTTTAAAATGAATTTTTATTATCTTGTCATCATCATCAACCTGAGAGATAAAATCATACCTGAAACAACCAAAGTATTGTTTTCCAGCTTCGGTGCTATTATCATTTCTGAGATATAAATCGTGGGCCACAATATCAGCAAGCTCATTGTTATTTATTCTATCACATAGCTCTTGCCACTGTGGAGTTTTAGAATCGAAAGACCATTCGGTCTTATTTGTTTCTAACAGCCGGAGGTCATGTATTCTCCTCCAAAAGGATGTGAATTCCATCAGTGCCTGGTCTAATGAAATTTTTGAGATTTGGGCAGCTCTTTTAGCATATTCGAGTTGCAAAGAAAAATATTCCAGGGGAAGTTCCGGGTCGAGTCTCAATTCCATTCAGAGAAGTTTTTGTATGGCAAACAACGGAACGGGTGTTGCTGTCGGTAGGTGCATTTAAATTGTTTATTTATTGCGAACAGGAAAGATAATCGGTTCAAAATATTCGGGGATGATAATTTTTGTTTTGGGAGATGCTTTTTGTATTTCTTTTTTAAATGATCCGAGCTGCCTTACTTGTTCGGCTTGTGAGGAATTATAAGGTATGGTGAAATTATCCCAATGTGTAGGAATGACTATAGCCGGGTAATTGAGTACTCTCATTAAGCGTCCACAATAATCGTATATTTCATTTCTAGATTGGTTTGCTCCTATGATCGCTATATCCGGATGAAGTCCTTCTAATTCTTTTTCAATATAATTCATAGAGCCGAAAGTGACGATCTGGTGTCCTTTAAAACGAATTAAAAAAACAAGGCTGCCACCTTCCACATAGTCTTTGACCCTGAGAGGAGCTTTCAGGTCTTTAGAAATAGTTCGTGAATCAAAATATCGTTTTTCATCCAGTGGTGAATGAAGACCCTGCATTATTTTTAATGAGAAAGCACCAAATTCATAATCTTCTCCACCTTTGACGGTTATTATTTTTTCTTCGGGCAGGTTGTAGGCACGCATTATATTAGCTGTGCTTTCATGCCCAATAACTATTGCACCCGTCTTACCTGCTATATAAGGTACATCCATTATGTGATCACGATGTGCATGATGAACTAAAATATAATCAGCTTTTTTTATGTGTTGATTGATCGTTACGGTATCAAGTTCAATAAAATCATTATCACCAAACGCTTTACGGGTATCGTTTGGAATTGACGAAAGACTAACCGAATCCGGGTCTGAAGAATAATTTCTTCTTAACCTGGAAAGATAAGGGTCGATAAGGATCACAGTTTTTCCATCTGTGATCTCCCAACCAGCTGTACCCAAATAAATTATTTTCAGATTTGATGTATCTATACCGGGCTGATGCAGCATTTCCAGTTTGCTTACTGGCCTGAAAGAGAAAAGCAAACCAGCCGTGATCATGCATATGGAGATACAGCTCTTCATTCATATAAAGATAGAGATTGTGTTGAAGTGTTTATGCAGTGGAAGTTGACGGCACGAACCAGCGTACTACTTTTGAGGTTTTAGTATTTTGACAAGCAACGCACCATTCTTATTATATCGTCCTAACCAACGCTGCAAAGCGGCCTGTGCTTTTTCAATGGAGTCATAAGTATTGAAATCACTCGTGCAACCCGAATCATTTTCACATTCGTCTGCGATCCTTTTAAAAATAGGCTGCGCCATCTTAGACAATTCATCCGGCGTGCAGCTTATTTGCAAAATCTCGGTATGTTTTATCACGCGGTTCTGTAAAGAGCCGGCATCTAACAATGGCCGCGAAAAGAAGAAATAGTAATACGTTTTCACTTCGGGCTTTTCACCTGCTGAAGGAGACGATTCATTGCCTGGGATATTGAGCGTTAAAAGTGCATTTTGAAGTGTGCGTTCAGAACTAAAGTATTTTTCGCGTAATGATTCGAATCTTGTTTTGTCGTTCAACACTTTATTTAATGTCTGTTCAACAAACTGGTAGTTAGTAAATACCGTTGGTGATTGGAGCAGCATTTTTATCCACTGCCACATCTTCTCTTCTCCGATCTCTTTTTCAATAGCTGAAAAAATGAGTGGTGCATAATAGTACACGTACAACTCGCGGTTCCTGTAGTCTCCCGAAGAGTGAGTCTCAGTAATTGGAATGGGTTTGAAATTGCGCAACGCTCTTGCTTTCGATTGCAATTTCTCACGATAAAGGCTGTCACTGATCAAGGTATGTGTAATATTGAGTGCAAGAAATTCAGCAAAGCCTTCCGATATCATATCGCCCAGTTCCGAATTGAAAGTGCGAACGGTACCAAAATAATAATGTGACAGTTCATGCGCCATATATTGGAGAAAGGCTTTTCCTTCGCTTTTGCTTGAGAACGATCTCATGCCTTCCTCCCAGGCCACTTTTACAATGGTAGGGTAAGATGCAAACAACCAGGAATTGTTTTTTGATACCGGTGTGGTTTGAATGTACACCGCTTTGCCTTTGTAGGGGATCGCCAATTTTTTCTCCAAATAGCTTTTGTAGGAATGAAGAGTTTTCTCCAGTTCGGCCAATTGCTGATCATCCGCATCGGGATTTAAAAAATAATTACCATCGATAGATACAGATCTAAAATCACCAGCAAACATCGTAAGGTCCTGCGAGGTTGTGCTTTTTACCTCAGCATGAGTGCCAGATACGGGTTGGCTACCGTTTACATAGATCACCTTGCAATCATTACAAGTTACATCCAGATCATAGGTAACCTTGTCGTATCTTCTGTCTGTTTTAACATCGTATAGAATCGGGCACCAGGCACTTTGAATACCATCAGCACGCAGCGTTGTCCCATTGAATGCGATATTGCCTCTCCAGTCTACCGCACTGGTGGTATCAGTGATCACGGGAAACATCCCGACATAATTAAAGCGAATTGTATGAGGAAGGTATTTACCGGATTTGTTCCAGGCAGGTATATAGTAAGCCAATGACTCTCCAGATGATAAGCTGTCCTGCATCGATCTTTCGTATTGAAGCGGCGACATCAACTCTTCCGCATTCTTTATATAACGGATATTCATACCCGAATTCAGCCGAAGATAATAATCACTAAGTCGTGGCATATTTGACAGCGTGAGGTCACACTCAATAGTACCTTTTTTAACCGAAATGGTCACCTTGCCTTGTACATGTGGAACAGTATCCTGTGCACATGGGGTCATCCAGACGAGTGATGAAAAGAGCATACCAACGAAGTATTTTTTCATACAATTTGCAGATTTGTTGTTGTTTACTTTTACGTATTCTAAGGTTTACAAACTATCAAAAAAATCTTTAAGCAGCTTGTAAATAATTTTCTATAAAAGGTGTTTGTCGTTTAATTACAGCAAACATTCTGTATAAGATCTTGTTTCGAATTACGTTAATGGTGCTCATC
>DASYQG010000009.1:0-7880 GCA_036005825.1 Chitinophagaceae bacterium
AATAACCGGGAAGAAAAATATAATAATCAATATGGTGAAGAACGAACAAAACCCTGAACGGAACGTCGCAAGGAACGATGAGTTTTGCACAGGTGCTGGCTTCATTAAACAAAAATACGTTTCCTTTGGCTTTTCAGTTTCTATAAGTAAAATTCAATAACTTTCAATTCTAAATTTATTAATGTATGGAAGCGGTGATACAAGAGAGATCGACCAATTGGTTAAGCGGCAATTTTGACGCCGCAACGAAAGATGCGATAAGGAAGATGCAGGCTGAAAATCCAAAAGAACTGGCCGAATCATTTTATCGCAATCTTGAATTTGGCACTGGTGGTCTGCGGGGGATAATGGGTGTAGGCACGAACAGGATGAATAGATATACAGTGGGAATGGCAACGCAGGGTTTTGCAAATTATCTTAATCAAACTTACCCGGGCGGGCCGGTTCGTGTGGCGATTGCCCATGATTGCAGGAACAACAGCCGCTTCTTTGCGGAGACAACGGCCAATGTGTTTGCAGCAAATGGTATAAAAGTTTTTTTGTTTGCAGAATTGCGCCCAACACCGGAGCTTTCATTTGCTATTCGCCATTTGGGTTGCCAGGGTGGAGTTGTTTGTACCGCATCGCATAATCCGAAAGAGTATAATGGTTATAAAGCATATTGGAACGATGGTGGACAATTAGTGCCGCCGCATGATAAGAATGTAATTAAAGAAGTGGAAAAGATCGCATCGGTTGATGATGTGAAATGGAGTGGAGGCGAAGCAAACATCACGATCATCGGCAAAGAAATGGATGAAGAGTATATTGAAATGGTGAAGAGTTTAAGTGTCCATCCTGAAGTGATAGAAAAGCAACATGATCTTAAAATTGTTTATACACCAATACATGGTACTGGTATTACAATGGTGCCGCAGGTGTTGAAACGTTTTGGATTTACCAATGTTCATATTGTAGGGGAGCAAAGTAATATTAGTGGCGATTTTCCGACTGTCGTTTATCCTAATCCTGAAGAAAGTGAAGCCATGAGTATCGGTATGAAAAAAGCAAAAGAGTTAGATGCTGATATTTTATTGGGAACAGATCCTGACAGTGACCGTGTTGGTATTGGTGTAAAGGATCAACATGGTAATTGGGTATTGGTAAATGGAAATCAAACTGCGGTGCTTGCTTTCAATTATATGATAGAAGCAAGAAAAGCTAAAGGAATTGCCAAGTCGAATGATATGGTAGTGAAGACAATTGTAACCACAGACCTTATCGATGAAATTGCAAAGGAAAATAATATTACTTGCTATAATGTACTCACCGGGTTTAAATGGATAGCAGAATTAATAAGAGAAAAGGAAGGAAAGGAGAATTATGTAGTTGGTGGTGAAGAAAGTTACGGCTTAATGATCGGCGATAAAGTGAGAGATAAAGATGCCATCAGTGCTGTTGCATTGTTATGCGAGATGGCGGCTTATGAAAAGAATAAAGGAAGAAGTTTATATGATAAGCTGATAGATCTCTATGTTCAATACAGTTTTTATAAAGAACATCTTATCTCAATTACTAAAAAAGGAATGGATGGACAACAACAGATAGCTGATATGATGGCGGGCTTCAGGAACAAACCGCCAAAAAAGCTTGCAGGTTCCAATGTTGTTCAATTACTCGATTATGAATTAAAAAAGGGAAAGAATTTAAAAACAGGAGAGGAGTGGCAGATAAAGCTTCCCAAATCAAACGTGTTGCAATTTGTATTGGCTGACGGTAGCAAAATCAGCGCAAGACCAAGCGGCACCGAGCCTAAAATAAAATTTTACTTTAGTGTAAATACAAAGCTCAACAGTGCCGTCGAATTTGATAAAACGAATGCTGCATTAGATGAAAAAATAAAAGCGATCATTAATGATATGAAACTTTAGAATTGTTTTTTATTTTTGAGCATCCAATTGAAATCTTTTTCGTCAGAGCCATTACAACCTTATCACCATGCAGGAGAGAGATAGAATCATAACAGTTATAATTGTTGTTGCAATCTATAACCTCGTTGACCAGTTCCTGATAAGAAAACACAGAGGTATAACTGATATGTCTGTTATTATTTCAATTGTAATTGCCATTGTTCTTTATCTTGTCTTAATATATTTCTTTGGCAAAAAGCATTTGAATTAAGAATGAATGTAAGTAACCTGTTCAAACCCACTTACTCCATTGCGGCGCTACGGATGATGATGGGAATTGTTTTTATTCTTCATGCCGGAGTAAGAATTTATAATAACACGCTTCATGGCTTTGGAGATTTTTTGCAGGGCAAAGGTTTTCCGTTTGGCTTTTACCTGGCATGGTTCGTTACTTTATTTGAATTAGTGGGTGGCGTATTGATATTCTTTCGTTATTTGGTAAGGGTCTTTTGCGTTGGCGAAATAATAATTCTCATAATAGGCATTATCACTGTCCACCAGGAACATCGTTGGTCTGCACTTGGAGATTCTTTAAATGGAGCGGAGTATAGCCTTGTACTAATAACCATTCTTACAGCAATTTTTATTGCTGAAAGAAAAGCCGCAAGAAATATCAAACCACTTTTATAAGGAGGATAAAGAATTAACATGTGGGCTAAAGCCCGATAATAATGGTATTAGAATTTATAACCCCAGCCTTAAGGGTGGGGTTATTCAAACTTCGTTGTGTATAGGGCTTTAGCCCGAATTCGAATATCATTGTATCAGTGCTGACTAAGAATTATTTCTTATCGGGTAATGCAAAAGCAACATAAGCATCACCTGATTTAGTTTTTAATTTTCCACCGCCGCAGGCAATCACTAAAAATTGTTTGCCATTTACTTCATAAGTAGAAGGTGTGGCAAAACCAGGTGCCGGTAATTTATATTCCCATAATAGTTTTCCATTGTTTTTATTAAAGGCTCTTATCATTCCGTCTCTTGAAGCTGCAATAAATAATAAACCACCGGCAGTTACAACCGGGCCTCCATAGTTTTCAGTTCCTGTTGGCGGAACTCCTTTTTCTTTTAATTCAGGATATTCGCCCAGCGTTGTTTTCCAAACATGTTCGCCAGTATTCAAATCAATAGCAGTGATCGTTCCCCAAGGAGGCGCAATTGCAGGATAACCTTCGGAGCTTAAAAATTTATTATAACCGGTCATAGAGTATGGAACATTTCTATAAGCGTCCTGTGGTTGAGTTGACCGCACAAAATTTCTTTTGTTCTTAAGATCAAATAAATAAGAGATGATTGCATCTTTTTCTTCATTGGCTATATAGTTAAATGAAGGCATCCTCCTTCTTCCTGTTGACAACAATTCTTTTATTTGAATGGAATCATATTTCGATTTAATATTAATGAGAACTGGAAAATCGCCTTTACTTTTTCGATCGAGCCCGTGACAATTCATACAATATTTATTATATAATCTTACGCCAGCCTCATAATAATTTTCTTTGATCACAGGTTGCAATTGAACATCACGCATTGTTAGTAACCAACCCATTTCATTTGCATTTACGTAAAGCAAACCGGTTTGCGGATCATAAGAAGGGCCGCCCCATTCTGCGCCGCCATCAAAGCCGGGAAACTCGACAGCGGTTTTCTTTCCCGGCGGCAAAAACATTTTTCCATAACGATAACCTTCCATGTCTTTTTTCAATTTGGCAATGGAAGAATCTGGTAAATATGGATTGATATCATTTGCAGAAAAACTTTGCCGGACAAATGGTTTGATAAAAGATGGTATCGGTTGTGTGGGCCAAACTTTTTCACCGACTAATTCTGTAGTTGTATCAACCGGCATTTCATTTATTGGGTAAACGGGGGTTCCCGATTCTCTTTCAAAAAGCCAAACCATTCCATGTTTTGAGGTTTGTGCTACGGCATCTATCTTCTTTCCATCTTTTTCAATTGTAACCAATACTGGCGGTGCAGGCAGATCCCAATCCCAGAGATCATGATGTATGAATTGAAAATGCCATTTAAGTTTTCCTGTTTCAGCATCTAAAGCCAATAAACAATTGGCGAATAGATTTTGTCCTCTTCTTTTGCCACCATAAAAATCATAAGAAGCAGAGCCCGTTGGTGCAAATAAAATTCCATTTTCTTCATCAAGCGTCAAACCGCTCCAACTATTAGCGCCACCAATATGCTTATATGCTTCGGGGTCTTCCCATGTTTCATAACCAATTTCACCGGGTTGTGGAATTGTATGAAATATCCAGCGAAGTTTTCCTGTTCTTACATCAAATGCACGGATATGACCTGGTGCAGCAGCAGCGCCTTCATCAACTCTTGAACCAAGTATATAAAGGTCTTTGTAAATAATACCCGGTGAGGTAGCCGTAACGAAAAGATCTGCTACTTCACGACCAAGATCATTGTGCAGGTCGATCGATCCGCTATCACCAAAACTTCTTACCAGTTGCCCATTCGTTGCATCAATACAATGCAGGTAAGAACTGGCTACATACAAAATTCTTTTATCATTTTTCCCATCCGTCCAGTAAGTAACGCCACGGCTGTTATTCAAGACAAAATTCATGGACTGATTTGAATCGGGATCGAACTCCCATATCTTTTGACCTGTGCCTGCATACAATGCAAAAAGTTTGAGAGTAGGAGAGGTCATATATATTATAGAATCAACAATAATAGGATTGCATTGTATCTGCGAGTGCTCTATTGAATCCGCATCACCTGTATTGAATATCCATGCAGGTTGTAATTGACCAACATTATTGGTGTCTATTTGGATTAAAGAAGAGTAATGGAGATTGTCTTTACTGCCGCCGTAGTTATTCCAGGTGTTATATTTTTTCCCAGGCTGAGTACATGATACAATAAATAAAAGGATCAAAAGACCTGCGTTAAATTTCATTAAATAATCATTGATAAGTTATTTATTTGCTTCTACAACCCATGCCTGCAAAGGGCTCTTTACCCGTTCACCGAATTTTGCTGCAAGTTCCTTTGCTACTTGATCTTCAATAATATTGATCAATGAAGGATCTTTTTCTGTAATAGTTAAATAGATCGGGTTGCCTTCAACTATTCCTTTTGCAAGTTGAGCTGCTGAAGGGCTTACTCCTTCTTTTTTTACCAGCGATACCTTTACGTCTTTAAATCCTGCTATTTCAGTTAAACTCCTCAACTCATTTTCATCGTGCATTGAATAAGGAATATCGTAAAAGACAGGCAGATCATTTCCTAAAAAGCCTTCAATTATTTTTCTTGCCTTATAAATTGCAGGAACAGCTTCAGGTTTATCCCATGTATTAAAAATTAATTTCCCTTTAGGTCTTAAAACACGATATGCTTCATTCAACCCTTTTTGTTTATCAGGAAAAAACATGATACCAAATTGTATCACAACAAGATCAAATACGCTATCGGTAAACGGAAGTTCCATTGCATTGGCTGGCATCCATTTTATCTTATTGTTTTTTACATTCTCATTAGCCACTTCAATCATGTCTGGATTCAGATCAGTTGCAATAAGAGTTTCAAATTTTACCGATTTTGCTAAATGAGCTGTTACTCTACCGGTACCACAAGCAATTTCAAGGATATCATCATATTTTTTATCTTGCAGACGGGAAACAAGATCAAGTGCATAAGGTTCGAAAAGAAAAGGCCCGAGATATTTTTCGTAGCTGGCAGGAATGCTTCCTGTAAAAGCAGTTGTTTTCCCCATTGTCAATACTTGGTTTTGAAAAAGATCATTCAATAACTTTTTCTGTGATCTTTCCACTCTTCTTATTTTTTAAAATAACTTTCTTCGCTCCATAATGTGTCATTTCTTCTTTTACCAAATAATTTTCTTTATCGTATTCAGTTAAATGACTTTCTTTTGTTACACCCGTTCTTCCTCTCCATATATCAAGCTTCACTGCTTCCCATTGTTTTGTTTTTGCAGAACGATATGCTGCATCCAGAATGCAATTCACCACATAGCCATCATAAAAAGTTTCTTTTGGCGCTTTATTTTTTTCCAACGCATTAAACATATCCATGAACATGTGATTATAACCAAGCTCGTTTAATTCATCACCGACAGGGAACAACCAACCTGTATTGCTTTCCGCTTTTTCAGCAACATAATCAGCTCCTTTACCAGTTGTGAACATTTCAAATCCTGTCCGCAAAAAACTATTTATCCAAATTGTTCCTTCGGTCCCCATCACCTCATCACGCAGATCCAAACCGCCGCGAAATGTCCAGCTAACTTCAAACTGGCCAATTGATCCATTTTCATATTTCACTAACCCAATGGCATGATCTTCCGCATCGATCGGCTTTACCTGTGTATCGGCCCAGCACATTACTTCAACTGGTTTTATATCTTTTCCGATATAACTTCTTGTGATCTCCACGCAATGACAACCAAGATCAAGAATACAACCACCTCCTGCTTGTTCGATATCCCAGAACCAATCACTATGAGGGCCGGGATGTGTTTCTCTGGATTTGGCCCAAAGAATTCTTCCCAATGCGCCATTCTTTACACTTTCAATTGCTTTTAAAAATTTTGGCGTATAAACAAGATCTTCTAAATAACCATTGAAGATGCCGGCTTTCTCTACTGCTTCCAGCATTCGTTTTGCTTCTTCTGCATTTCTTCCCAATGGCTTTGTAGTGATCACCGCTTTTTTGTGTTTGCAACAAAGCATTACAGCAGCTTCATGTAAATTGTTTGGTAAAGAAATGCAAACTACATCAACATTTGGGTGAGCAATGGATTCTTCCATATTCAATGTCCAGTGCTCACAGTTATAATCCTGTGCAAACTTCTTTGCCGATTCTTCTCGGCGTGAATATACACTTACCACTTTGTCTTTGCTGCGATAGCCTTGCAGCGCATCAGCATAAAACCTGCCGATAAATCCTGAGCCAAGCATTGAGATCCTTTTCATATTCCTGTTGTTTTGTTTTTAATTCTCAAATACAAAATCACTAAGTATTGGCAGCAATTTTGTTGTTTTAAAAATGGGCCAAAAAGGTACGAATGAAATGCGATGTTGAAAAAATTTTCAAAGCCATTATCTTCACATCTTTATGAGACCAACCGAAGATACATACAGGCATAAAGGATTGAGGAAAAAGTTAACAGCTGTTATTCGGGCCAAAGGGATCACGGATGAAAAAATATTGGAAGCCATTAACAGAATTCCCCGTCATTTTTTTCTTGACTCAGCATTTGATGATGTAGCCTATGAAGACAGGGCTTTTCCAATAGGAGAGGGACAAACTATTTCTCAACCTTATACTGTGGCTTACCAGACTCTATTGCTGCAAATAAAACCTTTTGAAAAAGTTCTGGAGATCGGCACTGGCAGTGTTTACCAGGCTTGTGTTTTAGCTGAACTTGGGGCCCAGGTTTATACGATTGAGCGACAAAAAAAATTGTTTGACTCCAACAAACAATTTTCTTATCTAAAAAAATATCCCAACATCAAATTTTTTTATGGCGATGGATATGAAGGCCTGCCTACTTATGCACCATTTGATAAAATATTGATCACGGCTGCAGCTCCTGAAATTCCTCCAAAACTTATTGAACAACTAAAACCCGGTGGCATGATGGTATTACCACTCGGCGCAGGTGAAGTACAACAAATGAAACGGGTTACCAAACTGGAAAGAGGAGCAATCAAAGAAGAAGTGTTTGATAATTTTTCTTTTGTGCCAATGGTGGAGGGAAAAAAATGATTCCTCTTACAACAAACTGTGTTCTAAAAAGGAAGCATTTTCAATAAATAGGCATTGCTATTCAAATTCTCACACAAACTGCTCCAGCAATTCAATTCTCTTTTCAATCGGCGGATGTGTAGCAAATAAATTATCCCACGAGCCAGATTTACGATTTGATACTTGCGGGTTATC
>DASYQG010000010.1:0-3842 GCA_036005825.1 Chitinophagaceae bacterium
ATTGATCAATGGTTTTTTGCCGGGAATGAAACAACAACGATGGGGAAGAATTATTGCGATCACATCGCAGGCTGTAAAACAACCAGTGAATAATTTGGTTTTATCTAATTCTGTCAGGGCTTCTGTTGCTGGCTTAATGAAAACGCTTTCCAATGAATTCGGTATTCATAATATTACTGTAAACAATGTAATGCCCGGTTATACAGAAACAGACAGATTGAAAAAATTATTGGAGAAGAATTCTTCGTTTGCAACTGCAAAAAATGAAATACCATTAGGACGTTTTGGAACACCGGAAGAATTTGCTGCAGCAGTTACCTTTATAGCAAGCGAGAGAGCGGGTTATATTACAGGTGTTTCATTAGCAGTTGATGGAGGATGGATCAAAAATATTCTTTGAACTACAATAATTGTTGAATAGAATTGTTGCAGTACAAGTGAGTGACACAACGATGTTGATAGTAGTTGCACAGAACACCTAATAAATATTACTTTGGAAAACTTACTGATACTGTATATAAATAGGCTGTGGCTTTAACTTTAAAAGCTCCTGTGGTGTTAGTAAGCGGCCATTGCCTTTAATATCATTTTTATAGAAGAGTTTGAATCCTGTGTATTCAACAGGTTCTTTGTAAATAAACTGTTTATACGTATTGATCTTCTTTGCCGGGAACCCCCATCCATCCATGTGCATCACGAATTGTACCTCAGGCATTGTTTTAATACTCTTATAATTTTTTACCATCGCTTGTGTAAAACGATGCACCACTAAAATCTTTGGGGGCAGGTTATTCTCCTTTACAATTTTTTGTAAGTACTCAGCAGCATAATTAATATCAGCTGCATCAAAGCTGCCAATAACCGAACCAGGTTTTTGTCCACCCTTCATTGAAAATTCCGGATCAATGCCGAGATGAACATTAGGAAGTTTAAGGTATTTTTCAAGTTGAGGAACTTCATCTTGTAATGTGCTTAATGCAACTTGTATATCGAGAAAAACAATCGCATTTATCTTTTCCGCCATTTTCAATATGGAATCAATTTGGGAAAAAGGCATGCGGAGCCTGTATTTGTTTCCTTTACCCGGCAAACCCTGCGCAGTTACGGCGATATAATGAAGTGCAGGTTGCACTTGCATAAGAGTATCGGCTTGTTCCCAGGCCTTCACTTCTCCCTGAAGTTTATCCAACACTTCTTGTTTAGGCAGCTCACCCAAAATGCCCATATTTTTTGAGTACAGGTTTCCATAAAAAGCGATAATTCTTTTATAAGGAAGAATAGACCCAGCTAAAGGTTCAGTTTCCCCCACTTTCCATCTGCCCGACGAATCACCATTTATGATATGGTTCATTTTCTCTTTATAAGATAATGATGCAGCAACAGGTTTTGGATTTATATCATTTTCATTTGTATCCAGCTTAGCTGGAACAATACCTGATGCCCTAACCGGGGAATTTTTGAAAAAAGGATAATAAGAAAAGATCAAAACGAGAAAGACAGTTGCAACAGCAACAAAGAGAGATTTCTTAATTAATGTATTTGAGCTTGCTTGTGCGGACGGTACGATTTCCTGTTTCATAGAATAAGTGGATTCCAAAAATTAAACCAAAACGTTTTGACTTATAGTAACGACAAAGATATAAAAATATTGCCAACATCTTTACAATAATATGGGGTATTAGTGCCACTCCATGCTGCTACTTTATTTACCTTACTTTTTCTTCCAGCAGTTTCAGTACTTCGTCCATTTTCAATTGCAGTCGCATTACTTCTGATTGTGCTTTTAAATTTACCTGGTATTCAATTTCGGATCTTACCCGGTCATGTTCCGCAAGAACTCTTTGGCTGGTGAGTACAAGGATCGTAAACAAAAATGATGTAATTGTTAAGATAAATTCCAAAATAGAAAAAGTTGGGGGATTGTCAGCAAAGCTTACACCTGTATGATGTCTGAAATAAAGCCAGGACTGCAACCCCATCCACCCAATTAGAAAAATGATCGCAAAAAGAAGAAAGCGACCACTCGATACAAAGCGAGCTGCATTATCAACAACTTTCCGAAATGATGCAGGCCGCGGCACCGGTGTATGACCTCCCGACAGGTGTTGTCGCATGTTCATTGTACTGGTACGAAGCCGGTCGACAAGAACTGTCAATAGCGTTTGAGAAAATTGAGGATGCTTATCAAGGAAACTATAAAATGCGGATTTCTCTATTGTAAGCAACGTAGTTTCTTTTACCGTTCTTGCTGTGGCCGTATGAGGACCTCCGTCGAGCAATGACAATTCTCCGAAAAAAGCATTTTCACCCAAAGTGCTTAAAACTATTTCTTTTCCTTCTTTGTTGCTATAGCTTATACGGACCTGTCCTTTCTCTATAACATAAAGCTTATGCCCGGGTTCATCCATCCAAAATATAATGGTGTTAGGCAGATGATTTTCTTTTTCCAATTGCTTCAACAACTCCTGTAGTTCGTCTGGACTAAGTGTAGCAAACAAGGGAATCTCTCTAAGCATTTCCGGGGTCATAAAAAAAAATTTAATAATTACCTTCAAAAAAGTAACTATTAAAGATAGTATATACGCCGGGGTTTCATGTTAACAGGTAGTCAATCGAAAGGGATGACTTGTTTTTCTAAACGCCTCCTCGTTGGGATACGTCTTTCGATTTTGCGTTTGCGAGCGGCAATGAAAAGGAAAATACAGAACCTTCATTCAGCTTACTTCTTACATGTATCTCACCATTATGTTCTTTGATGATCTCAGACGATATGTAAAGTCCCATACCAAGACCGGGCATCGTTGATTCATGACCATTGGCCCTGTAAAATCTTTCGAAAATTAATTCCTGGTCAGAATTAACCATGCCTATGCCAAAATCTATCACTGATACGATCGCTGAATTTTTATTTTTTTCAGCACGGATAATAATCTCTTTTCTATTCGGGGAATATTTTACTGCATTGTTTATTAAATTCATTAATACCTGTTCCAATCGTTCGGCATTTCCACACACTATAATACCATCCTGTAATTCTTTTGTTATCTGGTGCAAAGGATAGATATAAGTACAGTTCTCAATACAAAGATTTACCAGGTCGCTCAGATTTAATTCCTCTTTATTGAATTTAAGCTTGCCGGCTTTTATTTTACTCGCATCCAATAGTTCATCGATCAAATGTTGTAGTTTATTTACTGAAGAGGTTGCTTTCGAAACATAGATCTTCGCTGCCTCAGAGAGATTTTCCTGGAACTCCATTAATTGAATATATCCCTTCAAACTTGTCAACGGAGTTTTCAGTTCATGACTGGCCACGCCAATAAACTCATCTTTTTTCTCGAGTTCTTTTTTCTGATCATCTATATCTATGTTTGTTCCTATCCATGCAGTTATATTTCCATGCTCATTTTTAAACGGTATAGCCTGTGAATAATGCCATCGATAAGCACCATCGGTTGTTCTTTTAAGCCGAAATTCGCCTTCATATTTTCTCTTTTCCTTTAAGGCTGTTTGCCACTCAGTAATATTTTTTTCCAGGTCATCTGCATGTATCAGTTCACTTTGTTTTGTTTTTGATTCCTCCACGTCAAAGCCTGTGTATTCAACCCACCGACGGTTAACATAATCAAGTTTTCCATCGATATCTGCTGTCCATATTATCACAGGTATATTATCAGCTAAAAATTTGAAGTATTCACGACTAACCAGCAGATCTTTTGTCCTTTCCTCTACAATATCTTCCAATTCTTCATTCATCTTGTAAGCTGCTAGTCTCGCCTCTTCCAATTGCTTATTTTTTAATTCTAATTGTTTTTCATTTTCTTTTTGCAGGCTAAGATCGG
>DASYQG010000011.1:0-3422 GCA_036005825.1 Chitinophagaceae bacterium
GGCATCGAGCCCTGCAGTAGCTACCTGGTAAAATAATGGTTGAAACTGGTGGTAGTTGAATTTATCAATCAATAGTAGTTCAAAACCTGGTTTATTACTAAGTTTCCTTGCAAGTTTCAATCCGCCAAATCCACCGCCAACGATTATTATTTTCATCTGGTTATCATTTACAACCCAAATTTACACAATTTTCAGTAATTATTGAAAACTTAAAAATTGAATAACTGTTGGTAAAGATGCCATGAAAAACGGGACTGAACGGAGCATCGCAAGTGTCGATGCCATGAAAAACCAAAGCTGGTATCAATATAAAATTCTCACTTTGATCGTTTGCTTCACTTCTCTAAGCAGTTGCAATGCTTTTGAAGAAATTTGCCTGTCAACATCAAGAACAACATAGCCGATCTCTTCATTGGTTTTTAGATATTGTCCAACGATGTTGATGTTATTTTTTGAAAGCGTTGTGTTGATCTCCGACAAAACACCGGGCACATTATTATGAATATGCAAAATGCGATGGCTGCCTTCCTGCGGTGGCAAAGCAAGTGCCGGCACAGTATGTGAACCAAACGTGATGCCTTTCTCCAGGTAATTAAAAAGTTTAGCACTGACATCTTCGCCAATGTTTTCCTGTGCTTCTTCGGTTGATCCGCCGATATGTGGTGTAAGAATTACATTGGGAAGATCCTGCAATGGCGTCTGAAACCTGTCACCATTTTTTTCCGGCTCTTCAGGGAAAACGTCAACTGCCGCGCCGCCAATTAATTCATCAAGAATAGCTTTTCGTAATGCATCGAGGTCAACTACTTCTCCCCTTGCATAGTTTATTAATATCGCTCCTTTCTTAAAATACTTAAGATTGGTTTTATTGATCAGATTTTTTGTTTGTGAAGTTTCGGGAACATGAAGCGTCACAATATCTGAACGATTTAAAAGTTCTTTCAATGATTTTGCATCTTCTGCATTACCAAGCGGCAATTTTGTTTCTACGTCATAAAAGATCACTTTCATCCCCATTGCCTCAGCCAGCACACTTACCTGGCTGCCAATATTTCCATAACCAATTATTCCCAATGTTTTTCCCCTCAACTCAAAACTATTCTTTGCCTCTTTCATCCAGGTGCCTTCATGAGCTGCCTTATTTTTATCGGGAATTCGGCGAATAAGCATGATAGATAAACCTATTACTAATTCGGCTACTGATCTTGTATTTGAATATGGCGCATTAAAAACAACAACACCATTTTTGGTGGCTGTTTTCAGGTCCACCTGGTTCACCCCTATGCAAAAACAACCAATTGCCTGTAGTTTTTTTGCGGCATCGAGCACTTTCTTTGTTATTTGTGTTTTTGAACGAATGCCGAGGATATGCACATCTTTTATCTCCCTAACCAGGTCATCTTCAGTTAAGGCCTTTGTTATTTTTTCTACGTTAGAATACTCATGTCCCCGGAAATTTTTCACCGCAGCATCACTAATGTTTTCTAAGAAAAGAATCCTTATTTTTTCCTTCGGATAACTTGTTTTTTGTGCTTCCATTTCTGCAAATATAGAGGCGTAACTATTAACAATTTGCAACAAATGGGGAAAAGTAACGTTCATTAGGCACGACTTGTGCTATTATTTTTGTCTTAAACTGTATTCTAATTGAAAAATCTTCTTTACCCTCTCGCGATAGCTATTTTAGTTGGTTGTAATCATTCCGGCCACAATGAGCCTGTGGTGCGGGAAGATTCGTTGGCATATTACCCGCCTACACCTAAATTATTACCAAAGGAGGAATTCCGCTATTACTATAATATCGCTAAAAATCATTTTGACAGTTTGCTGTTCAAAAGAGGGTTTAACGGGCAGCTATTAATTGCAAAAAACGGGACAATAGTTTTTGAAAAGGCAATGGGTTTTGCTGACATGAGAACTAAAGACACTCTTACTGCAAACACACCAATGCATATTGCCAGTGTAAGTAAAACTTTTACGTCAATGGCTGTGCTGCATTTGATGGAAGAGGGAAGTTTAAATCTTGATGACACACTCGGTAAATATTTCCCTGGCTTTCCTTACAAAGATGTTACGATCAAAATGCTGTTAAGTCACAGGAGCGGGTTGCCGAATTACCTTCACTATTTGTCGCTTCTGAAAAAAGATGATACTTGTTATAGCAACCAGGATGTGTTGAATTCGCTTTTCACCCTCCAGCCAAGACTTGAATTCAGATCCGGAACAAGATTCAGTTATAGTAACACGAATTTCGTGCTGCTTGCAATGATCGTTGAAAAGATAACTGGCAAACCTTTTCCTGCTTATTTGAAAGAAACTTTTTTTGCACCATTGCAAATGACACACACGTTTGTGTATGCTCACCAGGATACATTAACGCCAACTCCAAGTTTTGAATGGACAGGCAGGCTTTGGGAATCCGATCCGTTTGATTGTACTTATGGAGATAAAAATGTTTACACCACCACACATGATCTTTTAAAATGGGACCAGGCATTGAATAGCGGGCAATTATTCAAAAAGGAAACATTGGATGCCGCCTTTACACCTTTAAGTAATGAAAGAAGATCGATCCACAATTATGGGTTAGGCTGGCGCATGATGATCTTTCCAAATGGAAAAAAGCTGATCTATCACAATGGCCGCTGGCATGGCTCTAATGCAGTGTTCGTAAGATTTCCTGATGAAAATGCAACGATGATCTTAATAGGCAACAAATACAATCGTAATATTTATTATGCTGCAAGGACGGCGTATAACCTATTTGGCAGCTATCTTCCCGGCCAGGATAAAGATGATGATAATGAAACCGATGTTAATTCGGTTGGTGAAAACTCGATAAAAGAAGAAACAACCCCTGACCTTAGAACAAATTCCTCTAAAACAAAACACTAAGTCATTTCTTTTTTGCGAATTCTTTCTCAACTTTAAGCAGGAATTCTGGAAATGAAAATTTTAAAAGCGGATCAAATAAGATCATGGGATCAGTATACGATAGAGCATGAGCCTATTGCTTCTATTGACCTGATGGAAAGGGCAGCTACAAAATGTTTTGAATGGCTTGATGATAACGGTTGGTTTGTTCATTCATTCGCGGTTTTTTGTGGTAAGGGAAATAATGGCGGTGATGGACTGTCTATTGCAAGAATGCTGGCAAATCGCGGCTGCAAAGTTTCAGTTTATATTCTTGAGTTTGGTCATAAAGGAACTGAAGATTTTCAAACAAATCTTGCAAAGCTTCATCTGTATCCTTCAGTTGATATTCATTTTATACAAGATGAAAATAATTTTCATCCGTTATCAAAAGAAACTGTTGTTATTGATGCCTTGTTTGGCTCCGGGTTAACGAGGCCGCCGGATGGGATTACTCCCAGCCTCATCGATCATATCAATAATAGCGGATGTAAAGTAATTGCTATTGA
>DASYQG010000012.1:0-6262 GCA_036005825.1 Chitinophagaceae bacterium
TCTGGCTCTGTTCTTTTTGAATAATGAACGGGAGTTATTTCCTGATCAACCTTTATGATATGTTTTTCACTTACCATAACAGCTCGCTTTCTCTATAAATTTACCGAAGTTTTTTTGATCAGCAAACTCACGGCCATTGAACAAACCAACATTGCGAAATCCATCCGACACAAAGTTTGATCCGAAATGACATCGAATACTTATCCCCTAATAAAACTAATGAATAAAGGATCTTAACTCATCACCTGTATATTTTTCAAATTGTTTATTCCATCCTGAAAAACTCCCAACAATAAAAAAGAAATTCATTGCAAGATAAAAAATCGGGGCAGGAATATTTGTGGGCCTTGTTATGCAACGTGCTTTCATTTTCCTGGTGAAGTATAACATTTTGGGAATATTCACGGTTCCGTTTTTCGTAGTATCTCCATCGGTTGTCAATCCACCGAAACATTGAAAAAATTTATAATTGTCAAGACCTGGTGTGTATTCTACAATACAATGTAGCCGTGACGGTTGATTATTATACGCGATATGCCGTTTCCCTTTTGGAACTGTGATGCTTTGCCCTTCACCAACAATATATTGTTTACCATCAATAAATATTCTTAACTCTCCTGACTTTACATAAAATATTTCGTCTTGTTGCAAGTGGATATGTTCAAATGGAATATATCCGCCTTGTTCAACGATCCAATCAAAACGAAATGCATTCTCATCAAAAGAAATACATTGAAATGTTTCACCGGTTTTATTATTTGTAAAACCGCTATAAAGATCTACTGCCATATTATTTTTTATTTATATCAAATGATTTATCTGTAAGTGCCATGAGAAAACTTTCCAGATCAGCTTTTTCCTGGTCTGTTAAGCCAAGTGGTTTTGCCAGCAAACTGTCCCTGTTGATAGAATTGAGAACAATCTTAGCAGGGTCATTATAAAATTGTATCACCTCCTTCAGTGTTTTAAACATTCCATTATGCATATAAGGTGCAGTAACGCCAACATTACGCAGCGGAGCAATTTTGAATTTACCGGCATCCTGTGGATCTTTTGAAATAACCGCCCTGCCACTATCATTTAACTCACGGCTATTGAACAAGCCAATATTGCGAAATCCATCCGCCGCAAAGTTGGAGCCGAAGTGACATTTGATACATTTGCCTTTTTTATTAAAGACAATAAAGCCTCTCTTTACTGCCTCACTTACTGCATGCGGATCTTGATAAAACTTCCATCGGTCAAAAGGACTCTCATTTGTTTCTAGACTTCGTTCAAAAGCAGCCAATGCTTCCGTGAGATTTTGGCGGTTTGGTTCGCTATTGAATATTTTTTTAAAATAGGCATTGTATGATCCATTTTCTTTCAACCGCTCCAATGCTTTATCAATTGGCAAATTCATTTCTTCCGGGTTTTCGATCGGAGCGAGTGCCTGTTCTTCAAGGCTTTTTGCACGCCCATCCCAGAAGAAAAAGTTTTGTAACACAACATTCATTGCTGAGGGAGTATTTCTCGATCCCTGCACATCTCCCACACCACGGCTTGTTGCAGAACTATCAGCAAATGCAAATTGCGGCTTATGACAACTTGCGCAACTAATAGTGCTGTCACTGGAAAGTATTGGATCAAAGAACAATAATTTTCCAAGCTCTTTTTTATTGGCAGGCTCATTATTTATGATCATTGCCTGCATGAACAACAGGGTGATAACTGCTGAAATGATCAATACACATTTTTTCATATTTCACGATTATTTAACCCTGCCCAATATGGTTCTTTGCATTCCTTCTTTTCTTTCTGAACAGCTGTCATTGATTGCTTCAAATCGAAGCGAATCAGAATGATTGAAAAAAATAAGTTTGTAAATGGCCTTTGTTCCATTACAACCGGTTTCTTCAATAGTAATGGTATTGCGTCCCAAACTATATGTACCGCTTACAAATGGTTTCTTATTGACATACCCTTCATAAGTATAATCTTTATTAAATACCACACCGGTAATATTTCCTTTGGGTGATGGTTTGGTTTCCCAGCGGCCTACCAATTTATTTTTTGGTGCAAATGCAAGTAACGTGATAACGATTCCGACAGTAACAAAAATTCTTTTCATGCGATGGGATTTAATTATTAAAATTTGTTTTAAAGAATTTACATCAATCATCTTTTTTATGAAGCCATACGGCCAGCAAGACCATGATAAAGGAGCTTATCATAAAAATTATTCTTACATTAAAGGCTTTCACTATCTTCCATTTTACATCTTCCACGTTAGAAGGAAGCTTGCCCACGTCCCAGCGCTGAACTAAATGGTTAAGCGGATGATTGGTGGTAAAAGTAAATATGACGTCAGTAACTAATAGGGCAAATGCGATCAGCATAAACCAGAAAGAGGTTGTCCGGTATTCTTTTAAAAGTACCAGCACTCCAAACAGCATGGTAAGCAAAAGCAGGGGGCCGAATATCTTCATTCTTGCTGCCATGTAATGGTCAGTATGTTGCCAAAATTCTGCAAATGTTCTATCGCTCATCAATTTAATAGCGGGGTTACCACCCATCGCAACAAAAAAACCTGTTCCGGCGTAAAAGCCGCTTAAGAGCGTGGAAAGAAAAAAAATTATGTTTATTAATTTGTTGTTTGTCATATGATATATGTATGTTGGTTTTTCATTAGGATTTTTCAGATGTTTCCTAGTGCTTTGTCCACAACAAAAATAAATTCATGACCTGCCGTGGAGAATAGTATTAAAGTACCTACCCGGATTTGGGGATATACCGGGGTATGATTATTGCTTATATTGCTGCGCCAAAACCATAACCAATTATGACTATGAATTATTCGCCACTAACCAGAGCAGGAGAAAAAATAATTTCTTTAGTGAAAGAAATTTCCGGGGAGCAGGACCTGGTCTCCATGGAAGATATATTTCCTTTTATGGATGCGATGCAAAGGATCTTTCCGCAATGGGTATTTATGATCTGTCCCTTTCATCATCCTGAAAGCAGGTATGTCAGCAAAAATTGTGAGCAGGTGCTGGGATATACTAGTGAATATATCTACAATCTTTTTCCAACAGGTATTATTTCTCATGCACATGAAGATGATCAGCAGGATCTAAAAGATTGCTTTTCATTTTTACAAAACTATTTAAAAGATAAATCGGCTGAAGAATATTATGCTCTTCGCATTGTAGTGCAATTCCGTTTCAGGCATAAGAATGGAAACTACCTATTGGTGCAGGATGAAAAAGCTTCGCTCAAATTAAAGAACTCTACTGTTATATATTATTCCATTCTGAAAGATATTACTGAAGAAACGGCTTTCACAGGGGTAAGACTTGATATTTATAAACAGGATACTTCGCAGGAAAAATTAGCAGAATTCCGACCCACTACGCAGCATGTAAGACTTTCAAAACGTGAAACTGAATTGGTAGCGCTGATAAGGAAAGGATTAAGAACAAAAGAAATTGCAGACCAGTTAAAGATCAGTCATCATACCGTGCGAAATATCCGGCAACGGATGTTTGAAAAGTACAACGTAAATAATTCGATCGAATTATTGAACAAGGCTGTTTAGATCTATTGATCGATCTAAGTAATTGCACCAAAATAATTTTACATGCGAACTTTTTTGATGACTGCACCAAGCAGATCAACCACCTCTTGCTGAATGATCCCGATCTGTTCAATTTCTTCTCCTGCTCTCCAGTGTTCTCCTTCTTTAACGAGGGTGAGTCGTTGCGTACCGTTGCCTGACTGAAGCAACACATCATAAGTTCCCGTAAGATTTCCATCCCAGGAAATGGTTTCCGCAAGAGCTGCTTTGTAAAAAACATTTTTGTGTATGAAGGTGGTTGTAAAAACCAGGTGATCGGTTGTATCTGGCATGCCAGTGACGAGTTGATAGTCCATAACAGTTTCGTTTAGACTATTAAGGTAGAAAAAACTTTCATTTGTTGTGTTTTCGGATGATGAGTGGTTTTATTCTCTACAGGATTGGTTTTTTAGACGCTATCCATCTGTTTGTGGAGATTTATCTCCTGCACTCAATAAACAATGTCTTCTACACAGGTGCGCAATACTATTAATCATTAACAATTCTCCTTGTTTGTTTTGCAATTTACATTCGCTCCTGTAAAAATTAAGTCAATTAATCATTAACCAAAAACCTTATTATGCAAAACGCAATTCAAATTTCACAGCTTAGACGTTTGATCGTCGGATTCTTATCAGTGTTGTCGGTAGCACTTTTATTCTCATGTAGTAAAAATGTGGCCGATGTTTCGAAACCAATTGTTGAAGAAGCAACGGCAACAAATGCCTCTTCCAATTCTAACAATGAGAATATTATTCACGCCGTTCCTTTTGAAACCACGCTATATGTTCCCTGTGCCAATGGCGGCGCTGGTGAAAATGTAAAACTAACCGGTTTCACAAATTTTATTTATGGAACAACCTGGACCGAACAGGGATTTACTGTGCTCTATCATGACAATGTTCACGAGGTAACAGGTGTAGGTCTTACCACTGGAGAGACATTTGTGGCATCAGGCGGAACAAACGGAACAGTACTGGGAGTATGGTATAGCAATCAGTGGATCGGAACTACAAACAGGCAAATGAGGATCATTGGCCAAAATACCAGGTTTACCATCAATTATAAATATCACATTACAATTACTCCGGATGGTAATGTTGTTGTAAGAAACATAGAAGATACAGCAGATTGCAATTAATAGATGGACGGTAGCGAGTAGGAATAAAAGGACCTTTCGGGGTCTTTTTATTTTCCGATCAATTTAATTTGAGCCGTTTCATGCGGAGCCGGTATACAATCGGAAATATGTGACTAAAAACATATTCGAATATCTTAAATGGATTGAATAGCCACTTATTTTCAACCTCCTGATTTCCTGGCGTCGCACAAACCGGATAACAAAAATTTTTTTACCGCAAACCACCAATACCAAACTGGTCGCCGGCCTTTACAGATTTTGCACCTGCGAAATTGATCTCCACCATTTTTTCACTGGCTACATTATTATGAAACTCATCCTGCAAAGTTGTAAGTATTTTTCGTGTTTTGGTTTCAATTACTTCACCGCTGGAAGGATATACATACTTTCCATCTATACTGAAAGTGATCCAGCCGGGCATATCCTGAAGTGGTACCGTAGTAAGTTGCTGGTAAGGCTTAACGGCGCTGAACACATGTAACCGCATATTATACCCATCTGCTAACCAGATCTCTTTTTCATCAGGCGTAAGCCCAATACCGTGACTGGGATTTCCATGTCTTCTTACCGGACCCGTGTTCCATCCTTTCACTTCTACATGATCAAGTTTTTTTCCGTTAGTAAGGTCTCCCACTTCAAAACCCAACAAACTATCTACAGTAACATAAACAAGTGTTTCTTTACCATTGATAATAAATGGACGGACGAAATTCGCAAAAGGGCCGACCTTATTTACCAGCTCTTGTTTTTTTGCATCTGCTATATATAACCACGGAGATGCAATATCATCCAGGTAAACATTTTTTCCCGATGGTCCATAGATAGTATTATGTGCTCTTTTATAAACATCAATTTTTTTTATGAGTTCACCAGTGGCGCAATCAACCACATTCCAGAAACCTTTTTCAAAAGAGGGGAGCCACATGGTTTTACCATCAGGAGAAATGGACATGCGGTCGCAACCACCTTCAAAAGGTTTTTCCCAAACGACTTTATCAGTGGCAAGGTCTATCCGCTGCAATGATTCAATGGTGCTGATAAAAATGCTGTTGAGTGGAATACTTACTGCTACTCCTTTTACATTGGAAGGAGTATTATCGGGATGAAACCCTTTTGTAGTGATGCGCTTAACAAAGCGATGATTGTTGTCGATATCAAAAACAAGAATACCATGCCCTCCATAGCCGAGGTAATCACGAATTCCGGGCACCGCTACATATAAATATCTTTTTACAACAGCTGCATCATGAGTAGCCAGTGCAGGTTTATGTAGTAATGGAATATACCCAGAAGTGAAAATGAATATTGTAGCAATTAATGAAACAAAAAGAATGGCCTTGCATTTCATATATGCATAATTATTTTTTAAAGATAGAACAAGGCAGCCAAACACCTGTCACCATTGTTATTGATAGTTTTCAAAAAAATACCCCGCCATTGGCAGGGTATTTTCATTTAGAAAGAGAATGAATTTAATCGTGAGCTTTTACAGGTCCTTCAATTACTTCAGGTTTCTGATTAAGCAT
>DASYQG010000013.1:0-17966 GCA_036005825.1 Chitinophagaceae bacterium
GAAGAGAAAGAAGAATTGCTCTTGCTTTCAGAGGATTGTCTTTCTATGATGCACGGAGATTAAAAATAAGTGAGCCGGTATCACTTGGTGGTGGCAGAACTGGTTGTATTGTTATTCCAACAAGCGGTGTAGTAAATACAAATGCAACGATCGAATACGGTTATCTTGATTACTGGGATGTACCGGATAATGAGTTGGCATATAATCCGGCTGCAGCCGGAAGTGCACCGACAAAAAATCCAAAACAATAATTTAATTTTTAACAAGAGACTCCTTTGAAAAAAGGGGTCTCTTTATTTTTACTGCTGATGAAAATATTTTTATTGATCCTGATATATGCTTTGCCTTTTCTTTACGCATCGTCACAGGGTAGAACAAGGCTTTCAGCAAAGGCTGGAGAGCCTGTTAACTGGGATGACCAGTTTGTGATCGTAGATAAAAACGGCGGAGCGTTTCATTCTTACTATGAAGGCGTAGACGGTCATCCTTATTTTATTGAAAATTTTATGAATGCTTCCATAGGTCTCAACACAGGTAAAATATACAATGGTGTGAAAGCAAGAATCGACCTGTATAAACAAGAAATTCATTTCAAACTGCCATCAGATTCGGAACGTATTGCTCTTCCCGGATTGATAACTGAAATTATATTTTATGATACAATTGAATCGGGTGTTCATTCGTATAAATTTCAATCAGGGTACCCGGAAATAGACAATTTGAAAAGGACAAATTACTACCAGGTCCTTTCAGACGGGGTAGTCACAATGCTTAAATCCACCGTTAAAAAGATAAACAAGATTAAAAATGATATGTCTGGTGAAGTAAGTAGTCAATTTGATACATATGAGGACTACTATCTCTATATAAAATATGAAATGAAAAGAATTAAAAAAGACAAAGACTATTTATTGAACCTGCTTGCAGATAAAAGAAAAGAAATGGAAGGGTATGTAGCAGATAAAAAAATAAATTTTAAATCCATAGATTCGATAAAGAAACTGATAGATTATTATAATTCTTTAAGTCCAGCGTTTTAAAAAATTAAATTAACTGATGAAAAAGAAAAAATAAGCTAGTGCTAATATATTTACAAGATCGATCTTATAACTCATCAATTTCGTAAATAGTAGAATCTTTAATTATCATAGCTCTTTTCCAAATCATAGGGTTTAGTTTTCAATTCATTTTTTTTAACGGCCATGCAGCAGGATGGGCGGCTTTTTTGCCCTAAAAAAGTTGTCGGATTTATAGAATCCCTATATTTGAGCACTTCGTTTCATTACAAAACTAACACACATGAGAAAACTATTGCTTTTAGTGATGGCCATTCTGCTTTATGCCGGTGGTTTACTAGCACAAAAAACTATTACCGGAAGGGTAACTGATGATAAGGGAAATCCGCTTGCAAATGCTTCGGTAATCGTAAAAGGAACTACCGTAGGAACAGTTACCAAAGAAGACGGCACTTACTCCTTAAATATTCCTTCTGGTGCAAAAGCATTGCTCATATCTACTGTTGATATGAGTGCTGTTGAAAAACCTATTGGCAGCGGCAATGTGCTTGATATTGTATTAAGCCCCCAAGACAAGGTAATGTCGGAGGTTGTGGTAACGGCCTTTGGTATTAAGAAAGACAAAAAAACACTTGGGTATGGCGTGTCGCAGTTAAATAACGCCGAGCTTACGCAAGGGCATACAACTAACCTTTCCAATGCGTTGGCTGCAAAAGTACCAGGCGTGAGAGTAAGTGGTAGTGGTGGATCCTTCACAGGTTCTGGCATTCTTATCCGCGGTTACACAACTTTTACTGGATCAAATCAACCACTGTATGTTGTGGATGGAGTTCCAATTGATAACAGTGGAGGAGGAAGTCCTTTACAGAATGGTCCATCTGTATCAAACAGAGTGATTGACTTAAACCAGGAGGATATAGAAAGCTTAAGCGTTTTAAAAGGACCTTCAGCTGCGGTACTTTATGGTTCAAGAGCCTCAAATGGGGTTATTCTAATCACAACAAAAAAAGGCAAGGCAGGCGGTCAAAAGAATTCTGTGCAATTTTCAACTAACTACTCCATTGAAAACGTAAATCGGTATCCCGATTATCAGAATGAGTATGCACAGGGAAATAATGGAGTTTTTTCGCCAGTAGCTCAAACATCTTGGGGGCCCCGCATAACTGGTCAGACTGTTAACAATGCGTATAATCCTGCCACCAATGCAAATGATAGGACTGAGGTGTTAGCTGCTTATCCAGGTAACGTAAAAGACATTTTTCAAAACGGATATAATTTTCAAACCAATATTGCCTTTTCAGGAGGTACTGATAGAAGTTCCTTTAGGTTTTCCTATGGCTATTTGAAAAATGAAGGTGTTCTCGAAAACAATGTCCTCAATCGTCATAATTTTTCTTTGAATGTGAGTTCAAGAGTTAATAATTATTTGACTGTAAGTGCCAGTGCTAATTATTCTAATAATGCTTCAAGGAGAACCCAGCAAGGAAATCAACTGAGTAATCCATTATTCCGTGGATGGTTTACGCCACGTTCTTATGATATTAAAGGTCTTGCTTTTGAAGATGCACTTGGTAACCAGCGTTATCCTCTTGGCGAGGACCATCCATTGTGGACGATCAAGCATAACAGGTATAATGATGAGATCAACCGGCTCATTGGAAATGTGGGTTTAAATTTCAAGCTTGCTAAATGGTTGCAGGCAGATTATAAATTAGGCACGGATGTCTATTCTACTTTCCGTCATGGATACGATCAAATAGGTGCCCGTGGCGGTGCAAATACAACTGCAAATGGTGTGGGCGGAATTCGTGAAGTGAGAAGTAATTACAGGAGCCTTAACTCTAATGGATTCTTTACTGCAACTAAAAAATTCAGTGACTTTAGTGGGGTAGCAATTGTTGGAACGGAATTTCAACAGATATATTCAAACTCTGCTCAATTAGATGGCAAGGGCATTATCGTCAGAGATTTTGAGCAGATCAGCAATACAACCACGTTTAGTCCGGCTCCCTCTCATGGTTCATCTAAAACTAGATTACTTGGATTATATGGTGATTTCACAGTTAACTATAAAAGCATTGCCAGCTTGAATCTTACTTTGAGGAATGACTGGTCTTCTACATTTAAAGTTGGAAATAATTCCTATTTGTATAGTGGTGTTGGAGGTTCTGTCAACATAACTGAGTTGTTCCCGAAAATCAAAGGAAAGGTGATTGATAATATTAAGCTAAGAGGAAATGTTGCAACTGTAGGCAAGGCAGGTGATTTTGTTTATGCAACAGATTCATATTACGGTGGCGCCGGATCTGCTGACGGATTTGGACCCGCAATCAATTTCCCCTTTAACGGAATACAGGGATTTGCATTAAGTAATGCTGCAGGAAATTCAGATCTCGGACCGGAATTTACTACCAACAAAGAAATCGCACTGGAAATGGCATTCTTTAAAGGTCGCCTGGGTATCGAAGCCACGCATTACTGGCAGGCTTCAAAAGATCTGATCTTCTCAGTTCCCGTCTCGGCTTCAGCTGGGATAACTTCAATAACTAAAAATGCGGGAGATTTATCAAATATTGGAGTTGAGATTGCCATAAATGGAACTCCAATAAAATCAAAATCAGTAACCTGGAAAATTGACGTAGCATTTACTGATTTTAAGAGTAAAGTTGACAAACTTGATGTCGGAGTTACTAATATATTTCTCGGAGGTTTTACAACTCCTAACATTCGATTAGTTGTAGGAGATGAATACGGCCAGATATATGGAAACGCTTTCCAAAGAGATACTAAAACTGGAAAAATAATTGTGGGAGCGAATGGTCTACCTCTTATAACAAGTGGTGTTCAAAAAATCGGAAATCCTAACCCTGATTATATCTTAGGCATTACAAATACAATTATCTATAAAAGTTTCTCTCTTTCTGTTCTTTTTGATTATAAGAGAGGAGGTGATCAATATAGCAGGAATATTGCCGATATTCAACGTAATGGAGTAGGAAAAGAAACTGCTGAATTCCCGAGATTTGATGCAGCTGGAAATCCGACAAAGCCATATATTTTTGACGCGGTCTATGCAAATGGTCAGCCAAATACTACTTATGTATCTGCACAGGATTTTTTTGGTAACAGTGGTAAGTATGCAGCTGCTGAAGGATATATTTACAATACCACCTGGTACAGGATTCGTGAAGCTTCCCTGGCATTTCAATTCCCTTCAGCAATCTTAAATAAAACACCATTTGGCAGTGCAGAGTTTGCTGTATTTGGACGCAATCTGTGGTTAAATGCACCCGATTATCCTCACCTTGATCCGGAACAAAATGCATTAGGCATTAGCAATGCACAAGGATTGGAATTTAATGCATTGCCTCAAACCAGATCAATGGGAGTTTCTTTAAGACTAACCTTTTAATTAATCTAAAGCGAAATAAAATGAAAAGAAGATATTATAAATTAATTCTGTCCTTTATGGGAATCGTCATTCTTAGTTCCTGTAAAAAAATGATGGATATTAACACTGACCCCGACAGGCTTCCAGCATCTTCCAGTCTTTATCCACAACTACTTACTTCCGCTGAAGTAAATCTCGGATTTGAAGGCGGAAGCGACTTGTTCCGTTATACAACTGAAATCATGCAACAAATGTCAGGACAAGCGTCCCAGCCAAACCAAACATATGAATACTATCGCTATAACATTACGGGTAGTGATCAGAACAATCTTTGGGGCAGTATGATGGCCTCGACCTTAAGTGATCTTGAGCTAGTAATAAACCAGGCTACTGCAGCGGGCAGTCCTCACTATGTTGGTGTGGCAAAAATTCTGAAAGCGTATGAATATTCCAAAGTTGTGGATACATGGGGTGATGTTCCTTATACTGAAGCACAACAGTTAGATAAGAACACTCAACCCAAGTATGATGACGACGCAACAATTTATCCCAAGCTTATCAGTTTGCTCCAATCAGCAGTTACTGATATGAATGCTGCTACAAGCATTCAATCTCCCGGAACAAATTCAACTTTTTATTCTAATGCAACCTGGGCAACAGCAAGACCTTTTTGGATCAAATTGGCGAATACTCTTCAATTAAGATTATTACTTCATTATAGTAAAAAGGACCCTGCTTTCATGGTATCACAAATGACCGCATTGATCAATACTGCGGGTATTACATTTATGAGTTCAAATGCTGATAACTTTCAACATCCCTTTTATAATGTAGCCAATCAACGTAACCCTATTTCAGCTTTTGAAGTAAGCAGACCCAATTATCTTTTTGCTGATTCAAAGATGATTGGTATGATGAATGCTAAAAATGATCCGCGTCGTCCGTTTTATTTTTCTGATTTTCCCGTAGGTAGCGGAACATACGTGGGAGTATCAGCAACAGCCCCACCTGCAGCCCCAAATAATAACTATAGCCGCATTCATACATTTTTACGCGGAGCTGTTACTACTGCAGCCACAGGAACTAATTCAGCAGTGTACAGTGGAGCAGCTCCTCAGCGAATGCTCCCATATGCTGAGTATTGTTTTATTCGTGCTGAAGCAGCATTAATGGGTGTACCTGCGGGTGCAGGGAATGATGCACAGACATGGTATACTGCAGGAATCACGGCATCTATGCAGGAGGCGGGCGTAGCTGCAGCAGATATTACAACTTACTTAACTGCCAACGGAACTCTCGGAGGAGGCACTTCTTCAGAAAAAATTAGGCAAATAATCGAGGAAAAATATATTGCATTATTTGGAGTTTCAGTTGAACCATGGAATGATTGGAGAAGGACAGGCTATCCTGTCTTATCTGTTCCAACGAATGCAATAACATCAGTTACAGCTGTTCCCCGTGTCTTATTTTATCCTCAATCTGAAATTGATTTGAATCCTAATAACCCTGGTCAGAAAGCTGACAATTTGCAGGGCAAAGTATTTTGGGATAATTAATCGATCATGATCTTTATTAAAAAGCTATCCGCCACTGACGGATGGCTTTTTTAATTTATTATCAGAGTCTTATTTCATCGTCATTTCGATCGTAAAATTTGAATTCGATAAGATGATAATTGGTATCAGCCCGGAGAGTAATTCTCTTTCTATATTTCCTTTTCCATTTTGAAAACCTTGACCAAAGCCATCCCTTGGTGAGGTATGCATAGATGATCGGGTTAACGACAATGGTAAGATTGTTATGCTGATGGGTAAACAGGTAGTTTAAATTCTTTTCGATCTCATCTTCGAGAATAATGGTTGATGAAATTTTTCCCGTGCCTGCGCAACTCGGACAAACTTCCTGTGTATTAATATTCATCTCTGGCTTCATCCGCTGGCGGGTGATCTGCATTAGGCCGAATTTTGAAATCGGCAACACAGCATGTTTAGCCCTATCAGGCGACATGAATTTTTCCATTGCTTCCATGAGCTTCTTTTTATTCTCAGGAAGTTTCATATCAATAAAATCAACAACAATTATTCCTCCGATATCTCTTAGTCTTAATTGTCTTGCTATTTCATCTGCGGCTTCAAGGTTTGTTTCCAGTGCATTTTGTTCTTGATTATTGCTTACACTTTTATAACCGCTGTTTACATCTATAACATGCAAAGCTTCTGTATGTTCAATAATAAGATAGGCACCGCTATTCAGGTTCACCGTTTTACCAAACGAAGCTTTTACCTGTTTTGTAATTCCAAACGAATCAAAAATGGGTGAGCCATTTTGATAAAAGGAAACTATATCTGCTTTTTCAGGGGCGATTCTTTGAATATAAGTCCTTGCATCCTGGAAAATATTGCGATCATTAACAACGATCTTATTGAAATCTTCATTTAATAAGTCCCGTAAAATGCTGGTGGTTTTTGTTTGCTCACTTAATATTTTAGCAGGAGCAACAGCGCTTCTAAGATTTGTTTGAATTGTTTTCCATGTTTCTACCAGCTCAGTAAGATCTTCATGAAGCTCGGCCGTTTTTTTGCCTTCGGCTGCAGTTCTTACAATCACACCAAAGTTTTTTGGCTTGATTGCTTCCACTATTTTTTGCAAGCGTTTTCTTTCTTCAGAAGAATGAATCTTCCTTGAAACAGCAACGATATTATTAAAAGGAGTAATTACAACAAACCGGCCAGGCAATGATATCTCGCAACTTAACCTTGGTCCTTTTGCCGCGATCGGTTCTTTTAAGATCTGAACAAGAATATTTGGCTTGCCGCCAAGTACCTCATTTATTTTACCTGTTTTAATTATTTCAGGTTCGTTTTCAAAATTTCCAAAATCTGCGTTCTCCTTTTGATTAATGGAATACTGAGTAAACTTCAGTAAAGATTTCGCATATGGACTCAAATCAGTATAGTGAAGAAAAGCATCCTTTTCAAAACCAACATCCACGAATGCGGCATTCAGACCCGGGATCAGTTTTTTCACTTTTCCTAAGTATAAATCGCCGACAGCAAAACGGGCATCGCTTTTTTCATTATGAAGCTCTACCAGTTTTTTATCTTCAAGCAGGGCAATCTCAACACCCTGCGGCGCAGCATTTATGATCAGTTCTTTGTTCAAAGCTTTATGGCGTTTACTCTGCCATTTGCCGGTAAATGATTACTGGTTGTGTTTAAACCGTGATAGATCCGTTTAATGGTTGGATGGGTGATTTAGGAGCAAATTGACGGGAAAAATGATCCGAAACGGCAGCAACCAGTTGACAAAGAAAGAACGGTATATAAAGTTTATAAGTATAGAAATCGCCTTTGATAAGGTACCTAGCTACTTTTATAAACTTTATATACTTATTTATTCTTTTTCTTGTGACGATTCTTTCTCAGTCTTTTTTTACGCTTATGCGTCGCCATCTTATGGCGCTTTCTCTTTTTACCAGAAGGCATACTTCAGAATTTTTTTTAAATTAATTTATTAATAAGGTTATTTCTTTAATTCTTCTATTCGTTTTTCCAATGCAGTTTTCATATTCGGGTTTGGAGCCAAAGGCAAAGCATTTGAATACCATTTAATGGCATTAGCCTTATCTGCTTTCCTTTCATAAACCTCAGCCATCATTAAGATAGCTTCGAGATTTTGCGGATGAATCGCCAGGACTTTTCCAAAACGATCAATAGCTCTGTCGTATTGCCCGGAAATAAGTGATCCGTGACCAAGTACCAGTTGAGCAAATATGTTAGTGCTGTCTTTTTCAACCACTTGGCGTACTTTCAAAATACCTTCCATAGGGTTGTCGGAAATGTTGCCGAAAATATAACAAGCGCCTAATCCAACAATTGTTGAATCATTTTTATCATTAATTCTCAAAGATCTTTCAAACAGGTCTTTTGCCTGCAATGCTTTCCATTTTTTTAGCCGATCATTTTCTTCATTCCTCAGGTTCTCTAAAATCAAATGGGCAGCAAAGGTGAGTGATTTTTCCGAATTTTCCAATCTTGCAGCTTCGGCTTCATACCAGGCATAAGGTTCAAAGATTCTTGCCGAATCTTTCCAGAAATGTGCTAATTGATGAAATACATCAAGCTTTTGTTTTTTTATATCTCCCCTGATCACAGATTGCTCAAGATCATTCATCCACTGTATTTGAGCAGGCTTCAATGTTTCCTTTACATGAAATAAAATGGAATCAGTTGTTATGTCATTTGGACTAATAGATTGAATAGTATTTGTTATTTGACTTTTGTAAGGACCTGTTCTTCCGAAAAGGAATAACCCCGCGACTATCAATACACCAATAGCAATAGTGATCCACTGTACTTTATTCACCAATAAAATTTAGGGCTGCAAGTTAACCGAACAGGACGAGATTGTAGCTGATTAAATAGAAATTAGGCAAGATCAATTATCTGCATCTTCACCTGGACCTTCATCTGGTTTTACAGTTACCAATTTTTTAACTTCTGCTACGAATTCCTTAGCAGGTTTAAAAGCCGGGATATAATGTTCAGGGATATGTACTGCAATATTCTTCTTGATGTTCCTCCCAATTTTAGCAGCTCTTTTTTTTGTTATAAAACTGCCGAAGCCGCGAACATAAATATTTTCACCTGCGGCCAGTGTATCCTTTACCTCCTTGAACATAGTTTCAAGAGTAACAAGTACATCCACTTTGGGAATACCTGTTTTTTCAGATATCTTGTTTACGAGGTCAGCTTTTCTCATTTATTAAAATTTTAGCAGTTAATTTGCTCTAATGTAGGACAAAATATGGTGATTGTCAAAGGGATAGGCAATTTTTTTTTAACCAATGACTTTTAATAAAGAACTTTTAGCAAAATTTCCGGCTTTATTGCTACGATGGAACAGCCATCAGAACATCCGAAAAATGCCTTGGAAAGGTGAAAAAGATCCGTATAAAATATGGTTGAGCGAGATCATACTTCAACAAACAAGAGTGGAGCAAGGATGGAAGTACTATGAAAAATTTATTGCTACTTTCCCTGATATAAATAAACTGGCAGCTGCAAAAGATGAAAAGATCTATAAGCTATGGGAAGGGCTAGGTTATTATTCCCGCTGTAAAAATTTGATTGAAACAGCAAGGTTCATTTCAAAAAAACTAAATGGAAATTTCCCTGATAAGTTTGAGGACATTCTTTCCTTGAAAGGTGTCGGGAATTACACCGCATCTGCTATCGCTTCGTTTGCTTATAATCTTCCTTATGCTGTTGTTGACGGTAATGTTTTTCGAGTATTGTCCAGAGTTTTCGGGATTAAAAAACCCATCGATAATACACAGGGAAAAAAGTTTTTTTCTCAATTGGCATTTGAATTATTGGATAAAAAGAAACCTGGTATCTACAACCAGGCATTAATGGATTTTGGCGCAGTCATTTGCAAACCTCAAAATCCAATTTGCAATAATTGTGTTCTAAGAGATCATTGTTTTGCTTTTAAAAATGATCGTGTAAACAAACTCCCTGTAAAAGAGAAAAAAATTAAGATGACGACCCGTTGGTGCAATTACCTTGTTATCGAATTCCAGGGAAAAGTCTATGTCCACAAGAGAACAGCCAATGATATTTGGAAGAATCTGCATGAGTTTGTGCTACTTGAAACCAGTACGAATGCTTCTGCGAAAAGGCTTTTAGCAAAAGCTGAGAAAGAAAAAATTCTTAAAAAAGATTCTTATAAGGTTGTGTCAATTTCTCCACTTTATTCTCAACAATTATCACATCAAAAGATAATAGGCAGGTTTCTTAAAATAGCTAACAAAAAAGAATTTGCTTTGCCCGGTTTTAAACCAGTCACTTTAAGACAACTGTCACGCCACGCTTTTCCCCGGTTTATCAATGCATATTTTGAAAAACAGGGCTCCTGATTGCCCCATAAAAAATTTCATATTTACCGATAAAAAAAATTAATTTTAAAGAGCATTGAACTCTATAGAAGATTTTTAATAACGAAAACTTATCACTATGAGAGGCGTAAACAGGGTCATGCTCATTGGCAATCTTGGAAAAGATCCCGACGTACAGGTATTGGAAGGCAATATCGCTGTAGCAAAATTTCCACTCGCAACAACTGAAACTTTTAAAGACCGTGGAGGTAAACTGGTATCGCAAACCGAATGGCATACTGTTGTACTATGGCGTGGACTTGCTGAACTGGCGCAAAAATATCTTCACAAAGGAAGTCTTGTTTATATTGAAGGGCGTCTGCGTACCCGCAACTGGGACGATAAGGAAGGCCATCGCAAGTTCGCAACTGAAGTAGTTGGCGATAATCTAATAATGCTTGATAAAAGAACAGATGGCGGCACGCATACCGATGCTGGCCACGGAGAAAATTTGGGTAGCCACGAAGCTCCTCCTGCTGATAGCGAAGCCTCGCAGGATTTACCCTATTAATTAATCTACCTGAAAACTTTACTTTTGTAACAATATCCGCAGGCAGGTATAGACCTGCCTGCGTGGCTATGATTAATCACCAAAAACACTTGCTTTGGATTATCATTCGGTTATTACATCTTTTACTGATAATCTTCTTTTTATACTTCTTGCTGTTAAAGCCGATGGAACCATTATTCTCGGAGCTTTATTATTTGCATTAATGACATTGTCATTTTTTATTGCAGCCGGCGAAGTAGCCTTATTCTCTTTGCATAGCAAAGACATTAATATGCTGAAAACAAAACAACAATCTTCTGCACGCCGTATTGTTGATCTTCTCGATGAACCAAAAGAGGTTTATACTTCATTACTAATAGCAGGTACTTTTTTTAATATCTGCATTATTGTGCTTTCCAACTTTCTTATTAATGAATTGTTGCATTTGGGAGATGCATTGGTCAGGCTGGGCTCATTTGCTTATATAGCTGAATTAGTAATTAAAGTTTTTATGATCGCTTTTATTCTTGTATTTTTTTGTCGCATATTGCCAAAAGTTTGGGCTACACAAAATAATCTGCGGGTTGCTTATGATTGTTCATATGTTATCGAGGGAATTCATCTTTTACTGGTACGCATAAGCCGCAGAATGGTTACAATAGCGGATGTTATTGGGAAAAGACTAGGTGCTACAAAAAGCCGTACTGCTAGCTTGCAGGAATTAGATGAAGCCATTGATATTACCACTGATGAAGAAACATCTATTGAAGAAAAGAACATTTTAAAAGGCATTGTCAAATTCGGAAATATTTCTGTTAAACAAGTGATGCGTACCCGGCTTGATGTAAGCGGTATTGAGTACGGCCTTCCTTTGCATGATCTGTTTAAAAGAGTGGAAGAGCTTCATTACTCACGATTACCTGTTTACAAAACAAGTCTTGATGAAGTGGTAGGTATTCTCAATACAAAAGACCTGCAGGCGCACCTGCAACAGCCGGAAGATTTTGACTGGCATGTTTTATTGCGCCAACCTTTTTTTGTTCCCGAAACTAAATTGATCGAAGATCTGCTTAAAGACTTTCAAAGTAAACGAATTCATTTTGCTATTGTGGTTGATGAATTTGGCGGTACAAGCGGCATTGTAACAATGGAGGATATTTTGGAAGAGATCATAGGAGAAATAAAAGACGAGTTTGATGAAGAAGAAGGCAACATTCGGAAGTTGGATGAGAGCAATTTCATTTTTGAGGGTAAAACAACTGTAAATGATGCCTGCAAGGCAATGAAGATCCCACAGGATACGTTTGATCCGGTGAAAGGAGATAGTGAATCAATGGCAGGTCTCGTGTTGGAGTTATCGGGAGAGTTTCCTACAACCAACACGGTCGTTACTACCGGCGATTTCGAATTTACAGTACTGGAAGCTTATAAAAACCGGATCATGGAAATTAAAGTCACTATTAAACGCAATCTTGATTAATGAAAACTATTTCTTATTTTTTTCTTGCAACAATATTCTTTGTTTCACTTTTATCCTGCAACACCAATTATACGGTAGATAAAAAAAGAGGATACTATAAAATTGTTTTTCCGGAAAAGCAATACAGACTCTTTGATCAACCCGGTTATCCTTATTCATTCGAATATCCTGTTTATGCCAATGTAATAAAAGACAGTACTTTTTTCGACAAAAAGCCAGAAAACGATTGGTGGATCAATATCGATTTCCCCCAATTTCATGGGAGAGTTTTTATAAGCTATAAAGAGATCGGAAAAAATAAATTTGACTCACTGATCAACGATGCTTTTACGATGAGCTATAAACAACATGTTCAAAAAGCATCTTCCATAGAACCTAAGCCTTTTCGCACTCCTAATAATATTGACGGAATTTATTTTACGCTGGAAGGGGAAACCGCTACAGCCAACCAATTTTTTCTCACCGATTCAGTAAAACATTTTTTGCGCGGCGCATTATACTTTGATGCCACGCCAAATGAAGATTCTCTTTCCGTAGTTAATGATTATTTAAAGAAGGATCTTCAATATCTTATCAATACATTTAAATGGAAATAACCGTTGTTCCATTCATTTCCGAAGGACTATTTTTGCAAAAAAAAGCGAAGTGATAATAATAGATAATAAGCAGATAAGTGATGATGTGGTGGAAGCGCAATTCGTTTGCGATCTGTCCAAATGTAAAGGTGGGTGCTGCGAAGACGGTGATGCCGGGGCGCCGCTTGATGATGAGGAATTGGAGATAGTCAATGAAATGTACGAGATGATCAAACCATATCTTACCGAGGCTTCTATAAAAGAAATAGAACAAAAAGGCAAATATGTTTACGATCGGGAATTCGGCTGGGTAACACCAACTTTGGCAAGTGATAATGAAATATGCGTGTATGCAATCAGGGAAAAAAATGGAATGATAAAATGTGCTTTTGAACAAGCCTACTATGATGGAATTATTCCTTGGAAAAAACCGATCAGTTGTCACCTGTACCCAATAACTGTAAAAAAAGGTAAGTATGGCGATTACGAACGGGTGAATTATGAACCAAGAGAAAAACTTTGCGGTCCGGGTTGTGCTTTGGGAGAAAAGTTAAAAGTTCCTACGTACGAATTTTTAAAAGAACCATTGATAAGAAAATATGGACAGGAGTTTTATGAAGCCTTGGAAAAAGCCGCCAAAGAATATTATCATGCAACTACGAAATGATAGCTTATAAGGAAGTAAAATCAATTCTCAACAAACATAAAAAAAGGGATAGCTGGTTCCTTGATGATTATTCTATCAACCCATACGAAGGATGCGGGTTTAACTGCACTTACTGTTATGTGCATGGAAGCAAATACGGGGAAAACCTCGCAGAGAAAATTGTAATTAAAAAAGATGCGGTTGCAATTCTTGATAAACAACTTGCAAACTGTGCAAAGAAAAATCAGTTTGGATTTATTGCAGTTGGATCAGCTACTGATGCTTATATGCAGGCGGAAGAGGAGATTGGCTTAACAAGAGAATTATTACAAGTGATTCTCAAACATCGTTTCCCTGTTTTTATTTCTACAAAATCTGAATTGATAAAAAAAGATTTTGACCTGTTAAAACAGATAGATGAAAATGCAATCCTGCCGGAAGACCTAAAACAAAACCCTGGTCGTGGAGTTATCATTTCATTTTCTTTTTCTACTCTTGATGAAAAGCTTGCAAAGCAAATTGAACCGGGTGCGCCGGCTCCGCAAAAAAGATTGGAAACATTAAAGCGTTGTAGTGATAATGGTTTTTTATGCGGAGTAAATGCAATGCCATTGTTACCTTTTATTACCGACACAGATAATGAAGTGGAAAAAATTGTATCAGCTGCAAAACAGTATGGTGCAAATTATATTTTAATAGCAGGCTTAACTCTTTTTGGAAACGATGAAAGAGACTGCAAGCAGATTGTTTTTAGATTTCTCAAAAATAATTACCCTGATCTATTAGAAAAGTATGAGAAGATGTACGGATCGGTTTATTACTCCTCATGGCAGTATCAGCAGGAGTTGAAAAAAAGAGGCGATGCTCTTTGCGAAAAATATAAGATCAAAAATAGTATTCACTGATGTCAGATTTATTAAAACAAGTTCAAAAAGAATTAAAAGAACATGCGACTCCGGAAGCAAAAGCAGCAGCATTAAAATTTGTACCAAATGCTGAAAAAGTTTACGGTATGAGAACACCGGTATTAAATGTATTAGCTAAAAAATATAAAGAAGGGGGATTCGACCTGGTAAAAGAGTTATGGAATGCTGGCGCATTTGAAGAAAGGTTACTTGCTGCAAAACTGCTGAATGTAATTTGTAAAAAGGATCCATTGCTTTCTTTAAAAATGGTTGCTGGTTTTTCAAAAGATATTTCCGATTGGGCCGTATGTGATGCGTTGGGAATGCAAAGCCTGAAACCCGTTGCGAAAAAAATTCAGAAAGAGATCTTTGATCTGTCTGCAAAATTGGTAAAGTCAAAAAACCTATGGGAAAGAAGACTGTCATTGGTGATCATAGAGATCTTCACGAAAGACAAATCATTACATCCTGAAATAATGAAAAGAGTAAAGATGTTAGAGAATGATGAAGAGTATTATGTGAAGAAGGCAGTGGTATGGATCAAAAGGAATTTTGAGAATGGAAGATAGTAACGTTTGTCGTCTGTAGTTTATAGTTTATCGTTAAGTGGTATTTATTAACTTTAAAACGATAAACCAAAGACAATAAACGATAAACTAAAAGTTATATTTGTAAACATGTCTGAACACTCACAATCTTTTATCGAAAAAAGCGCTGAGAAAACTGGTGACCGGGAACATCGCCGCAAGATCAATTTTAATATTGGCCGGTATAATGCCGTCGTGCCAAAAGGGAAAGAGCAATTCAGCAATGTGAATCTTGCAAGGGAAAAAGCAAAAAACATAAAATGGAAAGCAATTGAAAACCTTGATAAGATGCTGGAGAGTTTTGAAGCAAATATCACTAAACGAGGCGCAAAAGTGATCTGGGCAGAAGATGCAAAGCAAGCCCTGGAAGAAATTGGAAAAATTTGTGCTGAGAAAAATTGCAAAACACTGGTGAAGAGTAAGAGCATGGTGACTGAAGAAATCCATCTTAATAAATTTCTGGAAGAACAAGGGATCGAAAGTATAGAAACAGACCTCGGTGAATATATTCAGCAGTTGGATGGTGAGCCACCTTACCATATCGTTACTCCCGCCATGCATAAGAGTAAAGAAGATGTGGCAAAGCTTTTTGCAGATAAATTAGGCACCGATCCCAAGCTGACACCGGAACAACTCACATTGGTTGCAAGAGATATATTGCGAAAAAAATATGTGGAAGCAGAAGTAGGGATAACCGGCGCCAATTTTATTATTGCTGACATTGGTGGAATTGCGATAACAGAAAATGAAGGTAATGCGAGATTAAGTTGCTCGATGCCGAAAACACATATCGTAGTGGCAGGTATAGAAAAAGTTATTCCATCAATGAATGATCTTGCCTTGTTCTGGCCGTTGCTTGCAACTTATGGAACGGGACAAAAAATCACTGTTTATAGTACAATAGTAACTGGCCCAAAACAGGAAAAAGAAACCGATGGCCCTGAGGAAATGTATGTGATACTTCTTGACAATGGCAGAACAAATATTCTTGCCAACGAAAAATCAAGAGAAAGCTTGTATTGTATCCGCTGTGGCGCTTGTTTAAATGCATGTCCTGTATATAAAAATATCGGAGGTCATAGTTATGAAGCTACTTATAGCGGACCAATTGGTTCAGTGATCACTCCCCATTTGAAAGGGATGAAAGAATGGAAACACCTGAGTTATGCATCTTCGCTTTGCGGAAATTGCACCGAAGTATGTGCTGTTAAAATTAATTTGCACGAATTGTTACTGGAAAACAGGCATGAAGCAGTTGATGAAGGCGATAGCAGTTTTACCGAACGTACAGGATGGAAATTATGGAAACAAGCAATGCTTAAACGTAGCCTAATGAACATGGGCAACAGGAAAATAAAAAATTGGGTTGTAAATACTTTATTAAAAGGGTGGAAAGAACATCGTAGTGAAATGGAGTTTCCGAAAAAATCTTTCAATCAAATGTGGAAAGAAAAATACGGAAACAGATAATTATCTTCATTGTGTGATTGTTTACGCAAATAAAATTACTCCCCGGCTTCAGTACATTGCCAATTTTATTGGAAAAGAAATTATTGGGGAACCGTTTAAGCTTACATCAGACAAGTTTTACTTCAATGATTATACTGGTCCTAAGATCAACTACAGCGATACAGAAATCAATAGTGAAGAATTAATAATTAATAATTGTTCTTTGCTATTTGAAGATTCAATTAAAGAACAAACCATTTCCTGTTTTGTAGTAAAAGGTTTCAAGGCTTTTTTTAAAACTAAGGGTGATTACCCCTTTGATATTTTCGCTGCTATCTTTTATTTGTTGGGTCGTTATGAAGAATACCTTCCTCATAAAAAAGATATGTATGGAAGATATGCTCATGAAAATTCGTTGGCTTTTAAGGAGAGGTTTCTAAATCTTCCATTAATAAATATCTGGATCGAAGATTTCAAAAAAGTAGTAAAGAAAAAATTCCCTACACTCACCATTCACCATTCACCATTTACGTTTCAACCTACTTATGATATCGATGAGGCATTTGCATTTAAGAATAAGGAATTATCGAGGATAGCAGGAGGCCTTGTAAGATCCTTTGTGAATGGTGAATGGTCAATCGTGAATGAAAGACTGAAGGTCTTTCGTGGTAGAGCAAATGATCCTTATGATGCGTATGAATGGACGGATAAGTTGCATGAAAAAAACAATTTAAAACCATTGTATTTTTTTCATGTGGGAATTGAAAAAGGCAAGTATGATAAGAATATTCCTCCATCTCATCCTGCCATGCAGCAGTTAATAAAACAGCATGCTGAAAAATATTCTATTGGTATTCATCCTTCATGGGCAAGTGGTGATGATGAAAATTTGTTGGAAAAAGAGATCAAAGTACTTGAATCCGCAACTAGCAAAATAATAACTGCTTCGCGACAGCATTATATCCGATTTACATTACCGCATACTTTTCGCAGATTAATTGCTGCAGGTATCACAAATGATTACTCAATGGGTTATGGAAGTATCAATGGTTTTCGTGCCTCCGTGGCATCAAGCTTTTTTTGGTATGACCTGGAAAAAGAACAGCAAACAAACCTGTTGCTTCATCCCTTTTGTTTTATGGAAGCCAATTCTTTCTTTGAACAAAAATATTTACCACAAAGAGCTTATGAAGAAATGATGCATTACTACAATGCAGTTAAAGATGTTAATGGTACACTCATCACTATCTGGCATAATAATTTTTTAGGTACATATCCGTTGTTCAGCGGCTGGAGAGATGTGTATGAAGAGTTTGTTCGGCAGGTGAGTGGGTGAGTAGTGAGTCAGGAGTCAGGAGTCAGGAGTCAGGAGTCACAAGGTTGGATGCAAAATTATATACTGTTCATCAAGCTCAGTAGAATTGTTACAGTACAAGAGTGCGACGCAACAGAAGCTTAATAGTAGCAATAAACTTTGGTAAATACTCTG
>DASYQG010000014.1:0-8921 GCA_036005825.1 Chitinophagaceae bacterium
GTTCTACAAGCTCCGTCATGTACCGGTAAATAAAGGTCAGGATCAATGTGGCGATATGGCTTCCGTCCACATCAGCATCGGTCATGATAATAAGTTTATGATAACGGAGCTTTACAAGATTTAATGCTTTCGGGTCATCAGAGGTTCCAACCGTAACACCCAGCGCTGTGTACATATTCCTGATCTCCTCATTCTCGTAGATCTTATGCTCCATCGCCTTTTCTACGTTCAATATTTTTCCACGCAATGGAAGAATAGCCTGGAAGCTCCTGTCGCGACCTTGCTTGGCCGTACCACCAGCACTATCACCCTCAACAAGAAAAAGTTCACATTTTGCCGGATCTCTTTCAGAGCAGTCAGCCAATTTTCCCGGCAATCCCCCGCCGCTTAATACTGATTTTCTTTGCACAAGTTCTCTTGCTTTTTTTGCCGCTGCTCTTGCCTGTGCAGCAAGAATTACTTTATTGATGATACTCTTCGCTTCTCTTGGATTTTCTTCCAAGTAGGCTTCCAAAACTTTTGAAACAGTAGAATCAACCACACCCATCACATCGCTGTTCCCGAGTTTTGTTTTTGTTTGTCCTTCAAATTGCGGCTCTGGAACTTTTACTGATATGATCGAGCTTAATCCTTCACGAAAATCATCACCTTCAATTTCCACTTTGGCTTTTTCAAAAAGACCTTGTTTGTCACCATAGCTTTTAAATACTCTTGTCAGTGCCCGACGAAAACCAGATACATGGGTGCCGCCCTCAATAGTATTGATGTTGTTGACATAAGAATAAATATGTTCACTATAGGAATCGTTATAGATCATCGCAACTTCTACAGCAACATTCGTTGCTTCATCGCGACCATCCACAAAGATCACTTTAGGCAATAGTGGACTTCTTCCTGCATTGCTATCCAGCATTTCTACAAACTCAACTATACCACCTTCGCTATAAAATGTTTTTGTGTAAATGCCATTCTCATCTTCCTTTTCGCGAAGATCATTCAATATGATCCGTACTCCCTTGTTTAAAAAAGAAAGTTCACGAAGACGGCCTTCCAGAATATCTTTTTTGTAAACAGTAACAAGAAAGATACTGTCATCGGGCCAGAAGCGAACCGTAGTACCTGTTTTATCAGTTGTGCCAATTTCACGAACGGGGTACTGAGGTACTCCTATTTTATAATCCTGCTCAAATTTTTTTCCTTCACGACAAACTTCTACATGTAAATTTTTACTCAATGCATTTACACAGCTTACACCCACACCATGCAAACCACCGGAAACTTTGTATGAATTTTTATCAAACTTGCCACCTGCATGCAGTACGGTCATTACTACTTCTAATGCACTTCTTTTTTCTTTTGTGTGCATCTCGGTTGGAATACCACGACCATCATCTTCTACAGATACAGAATTATCTTCATGAATAGTGACGATAATATTTTTACAATAACCAGCTAAGGCTTCATCAATAGAGTTATCGACAACTTCATAAACAAGATGATGTAAACCTTTTTCACTGATATCGCCGATATACATCGCAGGACGTTTGCGAACTGCCTCCAAACCTTCCAAAACCTGGATGCTGTCAGCATCATAACCATTACTTAGAGTGGTAGCTTTTGCTTTAATTTCTTCGCTCATAATTTGATGAATCCTCGCTTAAAAATTGGGTAAATGAAATGCTTGCGAATGTACGGAATTCGGCCCTCTAAAGGGGTATTTAAAAGCCTAATTTTTGAGTATTTTTTAGCACCTGAGTGGATAAAAATGAGGCTGAAAAATTGTCTTTTTCAGCCTCATAAAAATCGGTTTTTTCTTGTCAAGAATTACGTTTCACTATCTGGGCAACAAGGTCAGCTTCGGTACAAATTTTATTGCCAACATATACGGTTCCTTTCATTTCACATATGCCACGGCGAATGGGTGTAGAGAGCTCCATTTTTAAAAGCATAGTATCACCGGGTTTTACCATTTGCTTGAATTTGCAATTATCGATCTTAAGAAAGTAAGTATCGTATAAACCTTCCGGGCTCATATTCATTGCCAGGATACCGCCGCATTGCGCCAACGCCTCAACCTGCAATACGCCGGGCATAATTGGATTTCCGGGAAAGTGACCCTGGAAAAACCATTCATTGAAGGTTACGTTTTTTATTCCAACAATATGTGTATCGCTTAACTCAATGATCTTATCCAATAATAAGAAAGGATAACGGTGAGGTAATTTTTTTTCAATATAGGCAAGATCAAAAACCGGGGGTCGTGTCGGATCATAAACCGGAACACCACGGGTGTGCTTGGTTTTTTTTATATATTGTTTGATCTTTTTTGCAAATTCAACATTGCTGCTGTGACCCGGTCTGTTTGCAATGATCTTTGCTTTGATAGGATAACCAACCAATGCGAGATCGCCAACAACATCTAATAATTTATGACGAGCAGGCTCATTAGGGAAACGTAATTCAAGATTATTCAGATAGCCTTCGCTTTTCACTTCTATCTTATCTTTCTTAAAAACTTTTCTTAATCGTTCCAGTTCAACTGCACCTACCGGTTTATCCACTACAACAATTGCGTTGTTTATATCACCTCCTTTAATAAGATTGTTATCTATCAACATTTCGAGTTCGTGCAGAAAACAAAATGTGCGACAAGGAGCAATTTCAGTTTTAAAATCTGACATATTTTTCAAGCCTGCATGCTGAGTGCCTAAAACTGGAGAATTAAAATCGATCAAAGTTGTAACGGAATAATCAGGTGCAGGCATTGCTACCATATCCACTCTTTTCTGTTCATCCTGCAGATAAATATTTTCATCAATGCAATACCATGTCTTTGATGCGTCTTGTTCAGATATGCCAGCTTTTTCAATCAGGTCAACAAAAGGTTCACTGCTTCCATCCATTATCGGCATTTCAGGTCCATTCACTTCTACCAAACAATTATCAATACCCATTCCTACTAATGCAGCCAGCACATGCTCAACGGTGCTTACTTTTGCACCGTTAAATTCAATAGTGGTGCCACGACTTGTATCAGTTACAAGATCACAATCTGCTTTTATGATTGGTTTACCTGGAAGATCGATACGTTGAAATTGGATGCCAAAACCCGGCGTTGCAGGTTTCAGTGTAAGATCTACAAGAACACCGGTATGCAAACCAGTACCTGAAATGCTTGCCTCAGAGATTATAGTGTGTTGCTTATCAGGGTTAAAAGACACAGTCATATTTTCAGCAAGGTAATTCTTATTTTCTATGGGTGAAATCATGCGGGCAAAGATAAGATTTGAGAGGGAAAATTGAATTTTATGTAGTCAACATTTGGAATACTATTTAGCCTTTGTTGCGTCGCACTCTTGTACATTCTGTAATTCTATTCAGCAACAATAAATCAGGATACTCTCTCACTTATTAGTTGTTTTACTATTGCTTCCAATTCTTTAATTCTTTTTTCCAATTCAGGAAGTTTTCGGCTGATTGCCTGGCTTCGCAATGCAGAGGTATAATCATGTGCAGGCGAACCAGTAACTGCTTTACCGGCTTCAACCGATTTACTTACCCCGCTTTGTGCATTGATCTTTGCGCCATCGCCGATATTAATGTGACCAACAATTCCAACCTGTCCGCCGATCATTACACCTTTTCCAACTTTTGTACTTCCGCTGATACCACTTTGCGCCGCAACAACTGTACTGTTTCCTATTTCTACATTGTGCGCAATCTGTATCAGGTTATCAAGCTTTGCACCTGATCTGATTATTGTAGAACCGATCGTTGCCCTGTCGATTGTTGCGTTAGCGCCTATCTCCACATTGTCTTCAATTATTACATTTCCGATCTGTGGTACTTTTTTAAAACTGCCATCCGCTTGCGGTGCAAAACCAAAACCGTCACTGCCTATTACTGTACCTGCATGAATGATCACATTACTTCCGATCAAACAATCATGATAAATTTTTACACCGGGATGAATGACCGAGTTATCTCCGACTTTTACATTATTGCCAAGATAAACATTAGGATAAATTTTTGTGTTGTTCCCAACCTTAACACTATCTCCGAGATAAGCAAAAGCACCTATAAAAACATTTTGACCATAAGAAGCCGATGCTGAAATATAAACTGGCTGTTGCACACCATTCAACTGTTGTTGCATCATTTGCTGATAAGTACTTAACAGTTTTGCAAAAGCTGTATATGCGTCCGGCACCCGTATCAACGTGGCAGTAACAGGTTGCTTTAGTTCTAATGCTTCATTAATAATAATGACAGATGCTTTGGTGCTGTATAAATATTCTTCATATTTGGGATTAGCTAAAAAAGCAAGCTGACCATCTTCTGCCTCTTCGATCTTTCCAAAAGAGCTGACAGAAATAGTTGCATTGCCTTCTGTTTTGCCATTGATCAGTGCGGCGATCTGTAATGCGGAAAAAGTCATATTGTTCGAAGTTTGAGGTTTGAGGTTTGAAGTTGTTGAACAATCCTTAACATCGAACCTCAACCTCAAACTTCAAACCCGAAGATAACAAATGTACTGTTTTTTAACCGGGGTGGCGAGATGCTGATGGATCAATGCATTGTCAACTTTCGAAATATCTTTTACACTTCCATCTTTGAATAAAATATTTATTCTTTCATCTTCCGGGTTATAGGTTGTGTTCATTGCTTCGCCTGTAAAAACGAAATAATCAGCTTCTTCATTGCTGATGGAGAAGCGTTTCATCAGTTCTTTTTTCTTTTCATTAACAAAGGAATCATCAAATGTGTTGGCTTGCAATTTTACTTTATAGAGTTTACGATCAACTAATCCCCTGCAAAGTGTTGACAGAATTTTATCAGGATGATCTATCCAGTTCTTTACAGTAGCCATTACATCAAAATCATCAAGGCTACAAAATGTATCAAGATGTTCATCTGTTTTATGATTGGCAGAAGGGTTTTGTAAAAAATAATTTAATGCAGATGTTGCTGCTTCTATTTTCGTTCCCCTTGCAATTAATTCCTTTGCCCGCTGAATAATTTTTACCAGCATCATTTCGGCGCTGAGTACAGTTTTGTGCAAATACACCTGCCAGTACATCAGCCGACGTGATACCAAAAATTTTTCAATTGAATAAATTGCTTTTTCTTCCACCATTAACTGGCCATTATGAACCGTAAGCATTTTTATAATGCGATCATAACCTATCACCCCTTCTGAAACGCCGGTGAAGAAACTATCACGGGTTAAATAATCCATTCGGTCAACATCAACTTGTCCCGCTATCAACTGGTATAAAAACTTTTTTGGGTAGTTGTTGGTGAAAATATCGATCGCTGTTTGCAATTGCCCATTGAATTCTTTGTTCAGCACTTTCATGATGAGAATTGAAAGTGCTTCATGATGCACATCATTGATCAACTCTTTTTCCAATGTATGGGAATATGGACCATGTCCAATATCATGTAATAAGATGGCAACCTTTGCACCGAGTTCTTCATCGGGAGTGATCTCAATTCCTTTGCTTTTTAGCTCATACAATGCATTGCACATAAGATGGTAAGCGCCGAGTGAATGATGCAATCTTGAATGCACGGCACCGGGATAAACAAGGTGGGCAAATGCCATTTGATAGATACGCCGCAAACGCTGATAGTAAGGATGAGCAATAATATCCAATATCAACGGATGATCTATCGTGATAAAACCATATACAGGGTCGTTAATTATCTTTCTGACACTTGACATGCCGCTAAGCTACAAAACGGCTCATGATTTACTGTGAGATTATTTTTTCGACCTTGGAAAGAAAACTTTTCGACATACCAAAATGTAGAATTTGGATGATCCCATCAGGAGAAATTAAAAGAAGAGTTGGATAGCCTCGAACATATTTCTTAGATATATCTTCAGCATATTGTCCAATCACAATCGGATAATTAATGTTTCTTTTTTCCATTTCAGTTCTCATGGAAATTTCTGAGTCTGCAGGATTAATGCCAATTAAAACAATTTTTGAACTGTCAACAGTTGGAAGCCAATCCAGAATATAGCCAGTCATTTTATGACATGGTAAACAAGCCTGGTAAAAGAAATCAATAATTACATACTTGCCTTTCATATAAGAATTCAAAGACCCTTTGTTGAATGAAACAAGATCTTTAAATGTGAATGGTTTTCCTTCAAAGTTTTCAGAAGGAAGTTTTCTTTCATTCAAATCTTTAAAAGTTACCACCGGAAAGTCTTTAGCTGCTTTCACAAGAGTTAACGCCTGTTCCATTATGGAATTTTGTATTGAATCCTGTAGATCTAAATAATTGAACTCATTATACTGATGATATTCTTTTTTATATTGAACAGTTTCAGAAAGCTTGGTGATTCTGAATGTCAAAGTATCTATTTCAAGAATACTTTTAGTGGTTACAGCAATGTACTTGTTGCCTTTTAGTATTATTGACTTAATATTACCGAACCTCATAGTCAAATTAACTATATTATTGCAATGTCTCACTGGAACATACTGAAACTTGCTATCTATATATTTCTTTTTGGTAAGAATTTTTTCTGGCGAGTTAGCATTTACTACATAATATTCATCTGATAAAAGTATGCCGCCAGTTACCGCATAGCTGCTGTCTAAATCGAATAAGTAAAATCCTTTTTCACCTAGCGGCAAATAGGCAAAATGTGAACTAATAGTATCATATCTAAAAACATTTTTATTAATGTTTTGAATATATTCTAATCGGTCAGGATTTTGCTGATAGTAGTTCGCTATTTTTTTATAGAGTTCATTTGGCCCAGGAGTTTGGGCAAGTAGTATCCCGTAATAAAGAATGCTGATGAGTGTAGCGATAATTCTCATAAGCAAGTATTAAGGCAATAAGTTACTAAATTCCTCCGTTTCAGCTTTGTTAAAAACTTTATAACAGGACAGAAAGCTACAATAGCTGGACTTATTAAACTAAATTTGAATTTCTTGCTTGCTTGCCGAATAGAATTGTTATCGTACAAGAGTGCGACGCAACGAAAGCAAAATAGTAATTCAAAAGCCGGGAGCATAAATAAAACCACGACCGAAAACCATAAACAAACTAAGAATGGCATTAGCAAAAATTCTCTGGGTGGATGATGAAATTGAAAGTCTGCAATCACAAAAACTTTTTCTTGAAGGCAAAGGCTACGAAGTACATACGCTGACGAATGGATTTGATGCGATCGATTATGTAAAAGAAAATCCCGTTGATGTTGTATTGATCGATGAAACCATGCCGGGTATTACCGGGCTGGAGACGCTTGCAAAGATCAAAGAGGTGAGCCAGCAAATACCAATCGTATTGATCACAAAAAATGAGACGGAGAACCTGATGAATGATGCCATCGGTTCGCAGATCAGTGATTATTTAATAAAGCCAGTGAACCCAAACCAGGTGTTGCTGAGTTTGAAAAAAATTCTTGATAATAGAAGATTGGTGGCTGAAAAAACTACGACAGCTTACCAGCAACAATTCCGTAATCTTTTTATGGCTCTGAACAGTAGTCCTGATTATAACGAATGGATGGAGATCTATAAAAAACTTGTGTATTGGGAATTGGAAATGGAAAAAAGCGATAGCCCTGAAATGCAGGAAGTGTTGCAGAGCCAAAAGAGTGAAGCAAATACCGAGTTCTTTAAATTTATTTCACGCAGCTATGCATCGTGGGTGAAACCGAAAAGTGGCGATGGCCCTGTAATGTCACATACATTGATGCAGTTCAAAGTACTCCCTCATTTGGAAAAAGGAACACCTTTGTTTTTTATTTTAGTCGATAATCTTCGTTTTGATCAGTGGAAAGCAATACAGCCAATGTTTGCTGAAAGCTTTCGCATTTTGGAAGAAGATAGTTTTTACAGTATTCTTCCAACTGCTACGCAATATTGCCGCAATGCGATCTTTGCCGGGATGCTACCGGTCGATATTGAAAAACAATTTCCCGTGCAATGGAAGAATGATGATGAACAAGGTGGAAAAAATTTGTTTGAAGAAGAATTTTTCAGAGCACAATTAAAACGATTGGGAAAAGGCGATCTGAAAGTTTCTTATACAAAAGTGGTGAATAACCAGGCGGGGCTTGACCTGCAAAATAATATTCATAACCTAATGAACAATGACCTGAATGTTATCGTTTATAATTTCGTCGATATGCTAAGTCATGCAAGAACAGAGATGGAAGTGCTGAAAGAACTGGCAAGTGATGAGATGAGTTATCGTAGTCTTACACGTAGTTGGTTTGAACATTCACCGCTGCACCAGGCATTGAAAAAAATTGCAGATAAGAATATTAAAATTGTCTTGGCTACTGATCATGGCAGTGTGAAAGTAAAAACTGCATATAAAGTAGTAGGCGATAAACAAACAACTACTAATCTTCGCTATAAGCATGGTCGCAATTTGAATTATGAGCCAAAAGAAGTGCTTGCCTTCCGTGATCCAAGAGAAGCGGGATTGCCGGTTCCAACTGTTAACTCATCTTTTATTTTTGCAAAAGAAGATGGTTTTTTATGTTATCCTAATAACTATAATTATTACGTGAATTATTACCGGAACACTTTCCAGCATGGCGGGGTAAGTATGGAAGAAATGATTGTGCCTGTGATAAAGATGCAGAGTAAATAAAGTAAAAATTCAAAAGTGAAAACTTAAAACTTGTGGATAATTACAAGTTGTCACCCCGGCTGTTATTTTTACTTTTGAGTTTTAAATTTTGCCTTATAAAAAATGAAATACACACAAACCACCCTTGATAAATTAGAAACTATCGTTGAAGAAGCCGGCTATGTCTTGCGCTATGAAAGAGGCACATTCCAAAGCGGCTATTGTATATTAGAAGAAAGGAAAGTGGTGGTATTGAATAAATTTCTCCAATTGGAAGGTCGAATAAATACAATGCTTGACCTGAT
>DASYQG010000015.1:0-5559 GCA_036005825.1 Chitinophagaceae bacterium
GGTCACAGGCTGCAAAGAAAAAACATTCTCATTAATTATTTTTTTTGCTTCGGTAACTGAGATCATGATCTATCCTCCAATAGTTATCATGCTTCTATTATGAATGTCTTCTGGATGTAAATGTTCGAAGTCTGCAGAGAACTGCCCGCCGAGCTCTTTTGCTTTGCCGCGTATGTTTTGATGAATTAACGGAACCACATCTTCTCCTCTTCTTAATGCTGATAATAGATCCGTTTCTTTTTCCGCAAACAAACAGTTCTTCATTTTTCCATCTGCAGTTAACCGTATCCGATTGCAGTCGCCACAGAAGTTTGAACTCATGGTACTAATGAATGCAAAAGTTCCCTGGTGGCCTGATACCCGGTATGCTTTTGCTGTATCATGTTTTTCGTTCTGCAGTTTTTCCACTTTATATTTTTCTTCGATCACATCCAGCATTTGCTGCATGGTAAATACTTTGTTGCTCGTCCACCAGTTACCGGTAAAGGGCATGAACTCAATAAACCGAACATGAACCGGTTGTTCTTTTGTCCACTCTACAAAATCATTAAGCTCATTATCATTTAGTCCTTTCATCACCACCATATTCACTTTTACATGAAAATTTCTTTTCAATAAGAGTTGAATATTCTCATAGACTTTTTCAAATTGATTTCTTCTTGTGATCAGTTGAAATTTTTCTGGTTGCAGTGTATCTAAACTGATATTAAGAGAATGAACTCCCGATTCGTCAAGTATATCTACAAACTCGTGAAGTCTTGAACCGTTAGTAGTGATCGTCAATTTTACCGGGAGCTTTGATAATGTCCTGATGATCTCACCAGCATCTTTTCTTACAAGGGGCTCACCACCAGTAAGTCTGATTTTATTTACGCCAAGATCAACAAATATCTTTGACAAAGTTTCGATCTCATCTCGCTGCATCAGTTTTGAAGCTGGTGTAAATTCATACTCTTCCTCGGGCATGCAGTAAAAGCAACGAAGGTTGCAGTTATCCGTTAACGAGATCCTCAGGTAATTATGAACTCTATTATATTTATCAACGATCATTTCCCCGGTTTGAGCGAATAACAAATTTATCAATTCCTGAGCAGGTATGATTAATTAATTCTGTCTTTGATTCGTAAAAACTTTTAGCCCTTTGCGAGAATTACAACAGTTTTAAGTATACTGCATGAATTAATATATATCCAGTTATGGAACTTAAAGGAAAGCGTAATGTAGAAACAGATCCTGTAACCTTATGGAATATGCTAATGGATATAGAAATACTTCCAAAAATTATTCCAGGCATTGCAAAACTGGAAAAAACAGGGGAGAATACTTACAAATCTACACTGGAAATAAAATTTGGACCTGTTAGCGGCGAGTTTACCGGTGATATGCAAATGGAGGATATAAGCGATCAAAGGTCATTTACTCTCAAAGCTCAGCAACATCATAAAATTGGCACCGTAAATTCTATTATGAAGATCGAATTGATGCCAATATCTGGTAACGAAACAGAAGTTGTTTTTGGTGGTGAGGTAACGATCAGTGGGTTGATGAGTATGATGGGTCAAAAAGTTTTAGGTGGTGTCACCGACATGCTAACTAAACAATTCTTTGCAAATCTTGATCATGAAATAGCAAAGCAGCAAGCGGGAAAATGACCGATCCCTATGAATTTTTCAAAGCTTCATAATCTTCATTTGTATCAATATCAATTCTTCCGTCGGGAAATAATATAGTTGCTACATCATTCATGTTTTGTTGTATGATCTTCCTGGCACCGGCATCACCGGAGAGTTTCATCAATTCCTTAAAATATTTTTTGTGAAAAAGAGCGGGCGGTCCTATCGATTCTCCATAGTTGCAGGTAGCAATTTGCTTCGTTGTCTTCTGCTGGGCTTTTATCAATTCATTTAGGATGGATGATGAGATATGCGGCTGATCGCAAACCATAAAGATCACTGCATCAATGTATGGTTTATCATTTAATAAAGTATCTAATCCCAATCGAACGGAAGATGCCATTCCTTCTTCCCATGATGAATTAATAGCAACCCGGACCTTTTTTTCATCTATCTCTTTTTTAAACAGATCTGCGTCTTTGCCAAATATAACAACAACAGCATCTGCATTTGAGTTCGTTGCCTCATTTACAGCGTGAGCCAATAAAGTTTTTCCCCGGAACTGCAGAAGTTGTTTTGGTTTTCCCAAACGGGTGGATGCACCGGCTGCAAGAATAACTATGCCACAACTATTCACTATATAATCAACAGATAACAATTTAATTTATGATTTAGAAGTTAAGTTTACTTCTTCGATCATAATGGCTGATCGTGGGTGTATCACTTCTTTAATGGTTCGCAATGATTGAACATCTTTCCCGGCAAAAAATGCTTTTATCTCTGCCAAAATTGATACTGCAATTTCTTCTGAGGTTTCAGCGCCTATATCCAAACCAACAGGACTATGGAGCACGGATAATTGTTGCTCGGTAAAAATCAATCCTTCCTCTTTTAATTCATTCAACATTCTTTCTCGTTTTTTCTTCGGGCCAAGCATACCGATATAAGAAATATTTTTTTGCAACAATTGTTTCAGCATGGCCATATCATAATTATAATTATGCGTCATCAGGAGAAATACTGTGTGTTCATCAATTGCTATTTGTTCCAGCACCTGCTCTGGCTTTGATACCAATACCTGGCATGCACTTATAAATCTTTCCTTTTTGGCATAGTTGGCTCTGCCATCCACCACTGTTGTCTCCCATCCAAGAATGTCGGCCATATCAACCACTGGCATCGCATCATTACCTGCACCGATGATAATAATTGAAACCGGTGGCATTATTACTTCAATAAAAGCAGTGAAATTGTGATCATTTGAAATATAATTTTTAAAAGAAGAAACTTGATTTATCAGGGCTTCATTCGCATCTGCAATTAAAACATCTTTTAAAAGAGGAGCATGATCGATAACACTTCCATCTTCCCTCAATAACAGACAAGTTCCATATTGAGGATCTTTTTTATCCTGTAATGAAAACAATGTTATTAAGATACTCTTTTGTCTTTTTTCATTAATTGCTTTTAGATATTGAATTGGATTATTGGGATTCGTGTCATCAATTGATTCTATCAGTACTTGTATGATCCCATTGCATCCCAATCCTACACCAAATTTTGCATCATCATCATCCATTGTATCGTAGGTCACTAGCCTCGATCTTTTTTCACTCATTACCAGCAAGGCTTTTCTTAATGCATCACCTTCCAAACAACCGCCGCTGATGGCGCCGGTCAGCTGACCATCATCTTCGATCAGCATCCGGGCTCCCGGTCTGCGATATGATGAACCTTCCACATGCACAACTGTAGCAAGAGCTGTTTGTTTTCCAAGTTTCTGTGCTTCATCATACGCCTTTATAATATCACGGATCTCTTTCATATTTAAATTTACAAAGATTCATACACCTGTGGTTTGATCATGCCTCCAATAAAATAATTTCCGGACAATTACCTCGGGTAATTCGTAACTTAATGGCCTCTTTTACCAAACCACCTCTTATGGCATCTTATAATCTTTCTATTAACGGAAAAACTTATAAAGTAGAAGCGGATCCCAAAATGCCTTTACTTTGGGTTATTCGTGAACTGGCGGGCTTACATGGAACCAAATATGGTTGCGGCATGGCGCAGTGCGGTGCTTGTACCGTACATCTGAATGGCAACCCCGTTCGATCATGTACTTTACCTGTTTCTGCTGCTGCTAAACAAACCATCACAACTATTGAAGGTCTTTCAGATGATAATACACATGCAATACAAAAAGCATGGCTGACAGAACAAGTTCCTCAATGTGGTTATTGTCAAAGCGGACAAATAATGGCGGCAGCAGCCTTGTTGAAGAAGAACCCCAATCCCACTGACCAGGATATTGATAATGCAATGGTCGGCAATATTTGTCGGTGCGGAACTTATCCCCGTATTCGCAAAGCGATAAAAACAGCTGCACAGATGATGGCAAAGGCATCTAACTAACAAAACTTATTACAATGCAAACCACAGATAAAAATTTATCACGTAGAAATTTTATCCGCATTAGCGGAATGACCGGCGCTGCATTAACTATAGGTTATGCAATGCCGTCGTTGGCAAACGAAGCAGCAGAAATTTTTACTGCTCAAAGAGCTGCTGAACAAGGTATTGAACTTACTGCTTGGGTATCGATCGATAAAACCGGTAAAGTAACTATCCTGAATCATCGTTCTGAAATGGGACAAGGTTCTTTCCAGGCAGTACCTCAAATGATCGCTGAGGAATTAGAAGTATCTCTCGATAATGTAAACATAGGATTTGCCCCAGGGCATCAAAGCAAATATGGTAGCCAATCAACAGGTGGAAGCTCTACTGTTCGGGGCGCATACAAAACTTTACTTCGCACTGGCGCTACCGCAAGAGAAATGCTGATCCAGGCTGCTGCAGCAAAATGGAATGTAAACAAAAACGAATGTTATGCGGAAAATGGTTTTGTGATCCATAAACCAAGTGGCAAAAAATTTGGTTATGGTGAGTTGGTTGAAGATGCGTCAAAACTTACGCCGCCAAAAACCGTAAAATTAAAAAGACGTGAAGAGTATAAAATTATCGGCAAGCCATTAGCAAGACAAGATAATCCCAGTAAAATAAATGGTAAAGCCGAATTTGGATTAGATGTAAAAATTCCCGGAATGATGTATGCAGTTGTTGAACGCAGTCCCCGCTTTCGTGGTAAAGTAAAAAGCTTTGATGATACAGCAGCGAAAAAAATTCCGGGGGTTAAAAATGTTGTGAAGGTATCAAGACCGGTGTTTGCTTATGAATGTGAGGGTGTTGCCGTCATTGCAGATTCATTGTGGGCTGCATTGGAAGGACGCAAGGTATTGAAAGTTGAATGGGATGATTCTGCTTTTGAACATTTAAGTACTGAACAATTATATGCCCGGATGAAAGAAGACCTTAAAAAAACTTCTTTATCTCAACGTACTGGTGGAAATCCGGAAGCCGTTTTTCAAAAATCAGAGAAGAAAGTCGATGCCGTTTACGAAACTCCTTATGAATCGCATAGCTGTATGGAGCCGTTGAATTGTACTGCACATGTAAATGGAGATAAAGTTGAAATATGTGGCCCAATCCAGGCACCCGATTGGATACAGCAAGATGTAAGCAGCAGGTTAAAAGTGGCTCCTGAAAATGTTACAGTGAATATGACTTTCCTTGGTGGTGGTTTTGGTAGAAAAGCCTTTACGGATTATACATACGAAGCAGTTTTGCTTTCAAAAGAAATGAATGCTCCTGTGCAAGTGGTATGGACTCGTGAAGATGATACAACCCAGGGGCCTTTCCGTCCGGGAGCAGTATATGAATGCAAGGGAAGCTTAAGTAATGCAAGAATTACTTCTTTACAAGCTAAAATGGCTGCACAGAATATGAACCATCAATGGTCGCCGGTTCCCGATAAAACTTCATTTAATGATAGCGATATTGAGGGTTTCGCGGCAAGCTATTTTGACAATATCACAAATTATAG
>DASYQG010000016.1:0-5432 GCA_036005825.1 Chitinophagaceae bacterium
TGTGCAGGATTATTTTCCCGGCTATACTATTATCAATCGCGGCTTTGGAGGTTCTACTTTATTAGATCAAATACGCTATGTAAATGATATTGTTTTTCCTTACGATCCAAAGCAAATAGTTATTTATTGCGGAGAAAATGATTTGGCATCTTCCGATACAGTGACCGCAGCAATGGTTGTTGATCGGTTCAAACAATTGTTCCAAATGATCAGGAACAAAACAGAAGCATCCATTGCATACGTTTCTATGAAGCCAAGTCCAAGTCGTCGTCACTTGTTTCCGAAAATGAGAGAAGGGAATCAACTGATCAAAGATTTCCTTGCGTCACAAAAGAACGCTGAATTCATTGATGTTCATCAGAAAATGTTGGACACAATCGGAGAACCAATTCCTGAAATATTTTTAGATGATAGCCTGCATATGAATGCTAAAGGTTATGCTATTTGGAAAAAGAAGATCGAGCCTTACTTATTAAAATAATATAGATGAAGAAAGGCTTGTACATATTATTTATTTTTCCTCACTTTTTTATACCGCATCTTTTTGCACAGAATAATATCCGTTTAACATCACCTGACGGCCGAATTGAATTCATCCTTAAGGCAAATGAGGACATCCCTGCTTATTCAATAGCTTTTAAAAAAAATCTCTTAATAGAAAATTCATCTCTTAACCTTGATCTTGCAGGGATGGGAATGCTAAGGCAGGCATTTATCAGTGCTCCGGTAGTTAATAAAGAAGTAAATGAAAGCTATGAGTTAATAGTTGGCAAAGCAAGCAGCGTAAAAAATCATTACCGGCAAGCAATAATTTCACTACAGGATAAACTGAATAAAGATTACAAGCTAAATATTGAAGTAAGGGTTTTTAATGATGGTGTTGCATTCAGGTATTTATTTCTAAAATTAAAAGGTCTTTCTTCTTTTACTTTGATGGATGAAAAAACACAATTCCGTTTTACAACTAACCCACTTGTAAAGGCATTATTACTGCCAAATTTCACTACATCGCATGAAGGATTGTATACAACTACTTCATTAAATGAGATTCAAGAAGACACCTTAATGGATATGCCTGCTTTGTTTGAATTCCCGAATAAAACTTTTATGGCGATCACTGAAGCTGCTTTATTAGACTATGCTGGAATGTATTTAATAAAAAAGCAAAGTGTCCTTTACAGCCAGCTTTCACCTTTGCCAGATCAGAAACAGATCAAAGTAAAAGCAAACCTTCCACATAATAGCCCATGGCGTGTACTATTAATTAGCGATCGATTGGGAGCTTTGATTGAATCAAATATCATTACCAGTTTAAATGAGGCCACTTCCATTAAAGATACAAGTTGGATAAAACCAGGTACCAGTACATTCCCCTGGTGGAATGGTACAGTTATTCCGGATACAGTGAAGGGTGGAAATAATTTTGAAACAAATAAATACTACATAGATTTTTGCGCCGCCAATAATATCAAATATCATACTGTCGTAGAATATGGCGGGCACGAATGGTACACGAATGATGGAGAAGGATATCAACCGGGAAATAATGTAGACATCACAAAACCTGTAGATGGTTTAGATATGAAACAGGTCTGCGATTATGGAAAGAAAAAAAATGTTGGTATTCGTGTATGGACTCACTGGAAAGCATTGTATCCAAAATTAGATGAAGCGTTTGCCTTATTTGAAAAATGGGGGCTTAGTGGAATGATGGTTGATTTTATGGACAGAGATGACCAAGAGATGGTGAATATTCAAACAGAGATCTTACAAAAAGCGGCAAGGCATCATTTGCATATACAATTTCACGGGGCATATAAACCAACAGGTCTTCATCGCACTTACCCCAATGAATTCACTCGTGAGGGTGCTATGAATTATGAGTATGATAAATGGGATAAGATAATAACACCGGACGCAGATCTGAATATTGTTTTTACCAGGATGTTAGCCGGCGCCACCGATTATCACCAGGGCGGGTTTAATGCATTACCCACTGATAAATTCATTGTGCAAAATATCAAACCTTACGTAATGGGAACCCGCTGTCATATGCTGGCAATGTATGTTGTGCTGGAAAATTATCTGCCGATGGTATGCGATTACCCGGATGCTTATATTGGTCAACCCGGGTTTGAAGTCATAAAAAAAATACCGGGCTCATGGGATGCAACTAAAGTTATTGCAGCAGAGCTTGATCAATATGTTTCAATAGCCCGTCGTAAAAATGATACCTGGTTTGTTGGCACTATTACTAATAATGATGCAAGAAAAATAGATATCAATTTCAGTTTTTTACCTGTTGGAAAATATGAGGCAGAGATTTATAGCGATGCCACTGACGCCAATGAAAACGCCAATCATTTAACAAAAGAAAAAAAGATCGTTGATAAGAATTCTATTTTAAAACTATCATTGGGCCCCGGGGGAGGAAATATGATCATCCTGAATAAATTAAAAAAATAAAAACCACATACATGAAACGTAGCATTACAATCATTATGGCTTTCTTGTTTACGCAATTTGCTTTTGCGCAAACTCAAGATGCAAAAATGAAAGCATTTGTTGACGGCTTGATGAAGAAAATGACATTGGATGAAAAAATAGGGCAATTGAATTTACCCGGCTCTGGTGATATTGTAACGGGGCAGGCATCTAACTCCGATATTGGCAAAAAGATCAAAGACGGAAAAGTTGGAGGGTTGTTTAATATTAAATCAGTAGAAAAAATAAAAGCCGTTCAAAAAGTAGCAGTAGAAGAAAGCAGGCTAAAGATCCCATTGTTATTTGGAATGGATGTAATTCATGGTTATGAAACTGTATTTCCGATCCCACTTGGATTAAGTTGCAGCTGGGATATGAAAGCAATTGAACGAAGTGCACAGATTGCAGCATCGGAAGCAAGTGCCGATGGTATTTGCTGGACATTTTCACCAATGGTGGACATTGCCCGTGATCCACGCTGGGGTCGTATTGCAGAAGGTAATGGTGAAGATGCTTATCTCGGTTCTCAAATTGCAAAAGCAATGGTAAAAGGTTACCAGGGAGATCTTTCAAAAAATAATAATATCATGGCTTGTGTAAAACATTATGCATTGTATGGAGCAGCTGAAGCAGGTCGTGATTATAATACCACAGATATGAGTTTAACAAGAATGTTTAATGAATATCTTCCACCCTATAGAGGTGCTGTTGATGCCGGTGCCGGTTCAGTGATGGCTTCTTTTAACGATGTAAATGGGATTCCTGCAACTGCTAATAAATTTTTAATGACTGATGTGTTGCGTAGGCAATGGGGTTTTAAAGGTTTTGTTGTTACAGATTATACAGGCATCAATGAAATGCAAGCACATGGATTAGGAGATCTTAAAACAGTTTCTGCCTTAGCATTGAATGCGGGCATACAGATGGATATGGTTGGTGAAGGTTTTTTGACAACCTTAAAAAAATCATTGAGCGAAGGGAAAGTTAATCAACAGCAAATTGAAAATGCTTGTCGTTTGATCCTTGAAGCAAAATATAAATTGGGTTTGTTTGATAACCCTTATAAATACTGCGATGAGAATCGTGCAAAAACTGAGGTATTTACAGACGCAAACAGAAAAGAAGCAAGACGAATTGCTGCTGATTGTTTTGTTTTATTGAAAAATCAAAACAATACTTTGCCTTTAAAAAAATCCGGGACTATTGCAGTAGTTGGCCCACTGGCAGATAGCAAAGAAAATATGCCGGGTACATGGAGTGTTGCTGCTAATTTTTCAAAAGCAACGTCAGTGCTTACAGGTTTAAAAGATGTAATTGGAGATAAAGCAAAGATCTTGTATGCAAAAGGTTCTAATCTTGATGCAGATGCAGCATTTGAAGAAAGAGCCACTATGTTTGGGAAATCAATACAAAGAGACAATCGTCCTGCTGCTGATATAATTGCTGAAGCAGTAAATATCGCTAATCAATCTGATGTGATCGTTGCTGCCTTGGGTGAAGCTGCTGAGATGACTGGTGAAGCATCAAGCCGCACAAGTCTTGACATTCCTGAAGCACAGAAAGATCTGTTGAAAGCATTATTGAAAACGGGTAAACCTGTTGTGCTGGTTTTATTTACAGGAAGACCATTGACAATAAAATGGGAAAACGATAATGTGCCTGCTATATTAAATGTTTGGTTTGGTGGCAGCGAAGCCGGTTATGCAGTTGCTGACGTATTGTTTGGCGATGTGAATCCATCAGGGAAACTTACAACAACTTGGCCTCAAAATGTTGGACAGGTTCCTTTGTATTATAATCATAAAAACACAGGACGTCCCTTAAACGGACCATGGTTTCAAAAATTCCAAAGCAATTACCTGGATGTAAGCAATGATCCTGTATATCCTTTTGGTTATGGGTTAAGCTATACATCTTTTTCTTACAGCGATATTAAATTAAGCTCAACTTCATTAAAAGGCAATCAAACATTAACTGCAAGTATTACTGTAACAAATACCGGAAACAAGGATGGAAAAGAAGTCGTACAATTATATATACGTGATGTGGTAGGCACCAACACAAGACCGGTTAAAGAATTAAAAGGTTTTCAGAAAATAGAATTAAAAATAGGCGAAAGCAAAACCGTTTCATTTAATGTCACCACTACTGATCTTAAATATTACAATACAGATCTTAAATATGATTGGGAAGCTGGTGAGTTTGAAATCATGATTGGTACAAATTCAAAAGATGTTAAAAAAGGAAAGGTAAACTGGAGTAAATAAAATGCGAATATTCTTTATTAGTTTTTATACGCTGGTCTTTAGCCTCGTTGTCAATGCACAGAGAAAAACTATTGATCAACGCGTAGATTCTGTTTTACGTTTAATGACACTGGATGAAAAAGTTGGCCAAATGAACCAATACAATGGTCCATGGGCTGCGACAGGACCATTAACAAATGATGATAACCTGCTTACACAGATCAAAGAAGGCAAAGTGGGTTCTATGCTAAATGTTACAGGTGTAGCAAGAACTCATGAATTGCAGGACCTGGCTATGCAAACACGATTAAAAATCCCATTGTTATTTGGGCAGGATATAATACATGGTTATAGAACTACTTTCCCAATACCCTTAGCCGAAGCAGCAAGTTGGGATCTGGAAGCGATTGAAAGAAGTGCCAGGATAGCTGCGATTGAAGCAAGTGCTGCGGGTGTTCATTGGACTTTTGCGCCAATGGTTGATATTGCCCGTGATCCTCGTTGGGGAAGAGTAATGGAAGGAGCTGGTGAAGATCCCTACCTGGGTTCCTTAATTGCAAAAGCAAGAGTAAAAGGTTTCCAGGGAAGAGGTTTAGGAAATACAGATGCCGTGATGGCTTGTGCAAAACATTTCGCGGCATACGGTGCTGCAGTTGGCGGCAGGGATTATAACAGTGTTGATATGAGTCTGCGTCAATTGCA
>DASYQG010000017.1:0-3602 GCA_036005825.1 Chitinophagaceae bacterium
TTTGCACTATTGTCATTCAAAAACCTTTCCTGCATTTCAATTGTTGGCGGCAGGCCCGTAAGATCAAAACAAACTCTTTTTAATAGTCTTTCTTTATCTGCCTGCTCGTTTGGCGAAAGATCCATTGATTCCATTTTAGCAAGAATGAAATGATCGATCTCGTTTTTCGACCATTTTTCATTGTCTGTTTCGGGTACTTGCTGAGGTTGCGGAGCAATAAAAGCCCAATGCGGTTTGTATTCGGCGCCCTGCTTTATCCATTTGGTTATAAGTTTTATTTCATATTCAGACAAAGAAACATTTGATGATGGCGGCGGCATTCGCTCAGCAGTATCTTCGGATATGATGCGATGATAAACTTCGGACTGACCTGGTTTTCCGGGAACAATGGCAAACATTCCCGGGCTTTCTTTTAATACAGCAAATGCGCTATCGGGAATATCGAGACGAAGATTTGCTTTGCGTTGTTTTGAATCGGGGCCATGACACTTAAAACAACGATCGGAAAGTATCGGTCTTATATGAATATTAAAATCAACATGAGCCGGAAACTTCTCCTTGGGTTTATTTTTTCCATAAATAAATATGGATGCCGCGGCACCAATTAAAATGACAAGCATTAAAACCCACCAGCTTTTTTTCATTTACACGGTTCTTTATGGCGGTAAGGTAAATATTTCTCTGTTATCGGTGAATGTTCAATAGGGGTTATTTCTTTTTGTATACCGGAACGGTGCTACAGGGCTCTCCATACATTATGCTTTTTGCAACCGGCAACAATTTACGGGTAGCTTCGGCATAAGCAAAATCATCTATCGGTGTTTCACCACAGCCTTTTAAAACGATTCTTTTATCGGTAAATTCTGATTCGTGTATTGAAGAGATGTTTTTTAAAAAAACTGTTTTATAGATCTCTTTTTCATCTCCAACAATTGTTTCCTTTGCTACCGGTTGAAGGTAGGTGGTAACAAGCATGTATGCCCACACAGGAATGATCGCATCGGCGGTGCAGACGATCGCAACATTCTTGTTTCTGTATTTTTCCCAATCCTGTTGCTTCAGGGCTTCCCTGAAATCTTTCTCTTTTAATATCATCCCCATAAAAAGAAAATCTTTCAGATCAAAAACTGCTATTGATCCTTTTTGCGGAAGATATTTTTCAAGATCAATCGTTACTAACCCGCTTTCAGTAACCTTATTTATAATCTCATCACTCATTATATTGCAAAAATAGCGCAGCTTTTGTTGTTTTCGTTTACGAAAAGCGGCGCAAAAAAGCCCGGTCTCGCCTAAGGCGAGACCGGGCCAATTCATTGGTTCTTATTATTAATAGAAGTTTCGTCGATTGTCTTTAATAGTTGCCTCGTCTTTCATCAACTTGATCGGTGAACTGTAAAAACTCTGCATTTGTTTTGCTCTTTGTCTCATTTGGGCTTTTTGCATTTCAATATCTGCCACGGCAACTGATGTGGTAGTAAGATCATCAACTCTTACAACATACAGCGCTGTATTGCCGGGAATTGGTTCGCTGATTACTTTCCCTTTATTTGCCATATTAAATATCGCTCCAAGTACTTTTGCATCCGTAATTTTTCCTCCTCCTGTTATACGAACACTATCAACAGTCACTATTGAATCTTTTAGGGTCGCCGCTACCGCTTCGAGTGTTGAAACCTTTCCTATCATTTGTTTTATCTGCTCTGCCTTCTTTTTATCCCTAAGGATTTTTTCCACCATAGGTCTTGCGACATATACTGGCTGGGTGCCTTCTTTTAAAACATCAGTAACTACTGCGACAATATATTTATATCCCATTTGTGCATCACCAATTCTTTCTTGTTTGATCACGTCTCCTTTATCCGCTTTATAGATCTCTTTTACAAGTCTTCGACTTGGTACTACCTGGCCATATGCCCCGTTGTTCAATCTCTGATCAATATCCTGGACAGAAATATCATTAGGGCCAATATTTGTTGCTTCGAATCTTTGGATGCGTCCGTTTGATTTCGCTATGTTGGCGTTAAATGATTTCAAATCCTGGCTTTCGCTTACAAACTTGCTCGCATCTTCAAGAACAACACGTTCTGTTTCGTCGCTTGCGATTATGGGCTTTGCGAAATAAGCAACTTTATAATGTGGCTGAAAGTTTTTCTGATCAAGTATTTCTATGAGGTGATAACCATAAATTGTTTTAACCACTTTTCTCTCCCCGGTTTTTCCCTCGAAGGAAAAATCATTGTACTCTTTTACCATTGTATTAATCGTAATGTAGTTTGTTGCCGGGTTAGTGGAGTTTGGTAATAGCCCTCCTTTTACCGCAGTGCCCTGATCGGTAGAATATTTTACAGCCAGTGAATCAAACCTTGCTCCTCCCTTAATTGCTAACTCAATGCTATCGATCCTTTTTTTCGCAGTTGAATCATCCAGGATCTGCTGATTGGTCTGTGGATTGAATGTTCCTATAAGAATATGCCTTGTTTTTACAGAATCGGGCATCGGCTTAGTATCGATCAGTTTTGCCAAAACATAAGTATGATTATCCAAATAAGGGCCATAAACCGCACCCTTTGAAAGTGCAAATATGCTATCCTTTGCCGGAACCAGGATCTGGGCTTTTCCAAAATACCCATCGAAATATTGCATGCTACTGCCATAGCGGGCAAGAAATTTTACCGGTAAAGTATCGGCTGCAAATTCTGCTTTCAGGTCCGCAACATTTTTTCTTGTTTCTGCTGAATCTGCAGCACTTGGTGCTGCATCAAATATTGTATAAGCAATGCTGCGGCTCTCTGTTTGCTTGAACTGATCTTTGTGCTTGTTTACATATTCTTCTATCTCGCTATCAGATATCTTAATTGTGCTATCAGAAATTTTTGAGTACGGATAACTAACAAAAGAAATTTTTGCCAATCCCGCCGCTTCCGTATTTTGTTTTTCAACATACCACTTAGGATAATAAACAGAGTTGGTAAGAATTGAATTGTACTTCTCCATCTTACGGTTATATTCCATAGCTGCGAGATAAGCATCTAGTTGATCCCTGTCTACTTGCTTAGGACTTCTTCTTAATTGGTTGATCGCATTCTGTGCGGCGGCGCCGTCATAATTTCCTTGCTGATCAGAAAAGCGTTGTTTAAGATCCTGAGGTGGGTTTTGTCCAAACAGGTAGTCATTGAATTCTTTTTTGCCAACCTCAATCCCAACTTTTTTAAATTGAGATGTCATGATGATCTCTTCCACTTCCTGGTTCCACAAACCTTCGGCTGTTTGATGTTTTTGTACTTCGGTATATTCCTGTTGTTGCTGTTGAGCGGCGGCTTGTTGCTGATCGTCTCTTGCTTTTAGCTTAGTTTCAAAACTGACATAGTCAATTTTTTTTCCATTCACCGTGCCCAGTGTCGATGAGTTTCCTGGTCCCATTCTATTCTTTGCCTGGAAATAGTCGGTAAGAATAAAACCAAGAAGCGCTAATGCAATAGCTATTACTGCCCACTTTGCATATCTTTCACGAATGCTCTGAATAACTGACATAATAATATTATAGGGTTATAAAAAGGAGGGCAAAAATAGGGGAAAAACTGTGGAAAAACAGGCTTTCTTTG
>DASYQG010000018.1:0-4625 GCA_036005825.1 Chitinophagaceae bacterium
GGTTATAAGACCGGGCTTTATACTTCACCGCACCTAAAAGATTTCAGAGAAAGAATAAAAATAAATGGAGATGAGATAAATGAAAATTTTATAGTCGATTTTACTGAAATGATAAAGCCGCTGATCGAAGAGATAGAACCCAGTTTCTTTGAAATAACTGTGGCAATGGCATTTGATTATTTTGCTAAACAGAAAGTTGATGTTGCCGTTGTGGAAGTTGGTCTTGGCGGAAGATTTGATAGTACCAATATCATAACCCCTAAACTTTCTATTATCACAAATATCGGTTGGGATCACATGAATATCCTGGGTGATTCATTGGAGAAAATTGCTTTTGAAAAAGCAGGTATTATAAAATCAGGTGTCCATGTTGTTATTGGAGAAATAATACCACAAACAAAATCGGTTTTCGAAAATATAGCCGCTGATAAAAATGCTCCCTTTCATTTAGCAACTAAAGAAAGAAATGTAGCTGGCTGGGAATGGGAAAAGCATGAGTTAATTGTTGAAATTGCTGAAGAATATAAAACAGATCACAAAAAATATCATCTTGATCTGCCGGGAATTTATCAGAGCAAAAATTTGTTAACTGTACTCGAGGCTTGTTCTGTTTTAAAAGACCTAGGATATGAAATTGATGAAAATGAAATCCGTCAGGGTTTACAAAAAACAAAAAAACTTACTGGCCTCCACGGCCGCTGGGAAGTAATTCATGAAAACCCAACAATTGTTTTGGATGTTGGACATAATGAAGACGGGATAAAACAGATCGTTCAGCAAATTGAATTGACAACGCATCATGAACTTCATATCATCCTCGGCATGGTAAAAGATAAAGAGATCGATACAGTTTTATCACTCCTGCCTCACTCTGCAAATTATTATTTTACCCAGGCCCATATTCCAAGAGCTTTGCCTGCAGAAGCGTTGAAAGAAAAGGCAGGAGAATTTAATTTAAAAGGAAAAACTTATCCTGATGTTAACGAAGCGATCAAAGAAGCAAAGGCAAAAAGCCACAAGGATGACCTTATTCTTATTTGTGGAAGTGTATTTTTGGTTGGTGAGGTAAATGAATCATAATTAAATCAAATCGAGATAAAATAAGATGAGAAAGGCTTCAAAATAAATTGAAGCCTTTCTTCACCGGATGGTGGTGTAAGTTGGACGGCTTACTGGCTAATGGGTACTGTGTAACGAGTCCTTCACACTTTTTGATTTAGCAATATCGTCTTGCGGAATACTATTGAATAATATACTTATAGACGTGCCAACTCCTGGCAAACTATCTGCCACTATATGAGCTTTATGCAGGTTCATAATTTCTTTTACATTAGATAAACCTATGCCTATTCCGTCTTTTGTACTGAAACATGGATCAAATATTTTTTCGGCAACACCTGGCTCTATACCACATCCATTATCCTTAATAGTTATGCGAACCGTATTATTTGTTTCATAAACACTGATCCAAATCTTTCCTTTGCCTGTTTTTATCGCTTCAATTGCATTAATAATGATATTCAGAAAGGCAGTTGTCAATTTTTCTTCCTGGCCGTACACGAGGTGATCGCCTGTATAATTATTATTTAGGTCAATACCAGCTAAATAAATACGATCCTGGGCTAGGCATACCGCTTTGTCAAGACAGTCACAAACATTTACTGGTTCTAAAATCGTATTCCTTTTTTTATAAGTCAGTGCTTCTTTCAAATGTTTTTCAATACGCCCAATATTTTGAGCAATGATCATCATATATGACTGCATCAGGAGCTGATCTCTTTCCTGTTTATCAAAGGCTTCCTGCATTAATTGGTTCGTTATCTTTATTGCCGTTAACGGATTCCTGATCTCGTGTACGATCGCTACAATAGCTTTTTCTTTGTCTTCCTGCAATTCAGATCTTTCGTCCATAAATGCAGTGGCCTTTTTTTGACTAATTGCCGATAGTTTATCTACCCTCATTGGTTTTCTTTTATGATCAATTTATTTTACGAATCAATAATTGATTTCCCGAGTAGTTGGCTTGGTTATAAATTGTTTCCCCACAGTTAATGAGACGAAGACCCGATCACTCATTTAAAAAATGATAATAAGATGGATCTAAAAAAAATAAAATGGAAGTATTAAAATGGGTAAACCTATGTAATATGCAGAAGAGAAGATCTTCTCTTAGGTAGTGCGAAGGTAAGGGCTTTTTATACCCCCCCCCCCCCACAAAAATTAAAAATTTTTTTAAAAAAAAATCCAACGTATCAACATTATTGACGGCGGCCAAGTGTTCTTGATACGCATTTAAATACATTTTGATATTCGAAAGCTTTGTTACCTTTAACATACCACGTCAGTGCGTCTTTACATAATATCTATTCTACTAAATACTGAGCGAAGATCTCATTAGTATCTATTTCATAAGCAAGGCTGTAAATTATATTTAAGAGAGGACTTCTAATGATAGTAGCATTATAAGTCGGAAAAATGGGCGTTTTATTTAATAGACGATGTCAAAGAAAACTAATAAACCAAAAGCTGTAAATCCGTACCGGGATCATGACAGTGAACATGAAATAATAGAAAGTATTGCTTTTTTACTATCCGTTATCGACGCTTCTTTAACAGGGATCTGTTATTTAAAACCAATTCACAATGATTCACAAAAGATCACGGACTTTCTATGTGTTTTTGCAAACAATAAAGCCGCTGAATTTGATGGTGGTTTTGAAATGTCAGGAAAACTGTATAGCCAAACATCCCCAGGGATAGTGGATACAGAAGTTTTCAGAAATTATATAAAAGCATTTGAAGAAAATGTCCCCCAGGATTTCCAGGTATATCACAAAACCGCAAAAACTGATAGTTGGTTCCGCATCACAGCCGTTAAAGTGGGCGATGGTGTCGTAGTAAGTTCGGAAGACATTACACTTCAAAAAAAAGCGGAAAAGGAACTGGATGCCCAGCACAATCTCTTAAAACAAGCAGAAGAACTTGCACAGGGTGGCAGTTGGGAATACGATATAAATACAAAACAATTTTTGTGGAGCGAAGGCATGTACCGGTTATTTAACATGCAAAAAGGAAGTCATGTAGTGCCTGGCGTCTATCTTAACTATAGCACAGAGCAAGATATGCCAGTCGCACAAAAAATAGTGAATGCTATCGAAAGAAAATTCCACCCATTTGAGGAAACACTCCAAATAAGTTTTAACGGTACAGTAAAGACATTAAAAATAAAGGCCGCTCCATTAAAAAATGATATTGGACAAACAGAAAAAATGCTGGGTGTTGACGTTGACATTACGGCAGCTCAACGGTCAGAAGAAAAGATAATGGAGTTGAACAAATCATTATCTGTAATGAATAAAGAGCTCAATTCTTTAAATACCGAACTGAAAAACTTCAACTCTATTACATCGAATAATTACAGCGAAACGCTTCGTCATGTTTATATCTATCTTGAATCGATCGTAACAAATGATGCCCGTACTTTATCCGATTCCGGGAGGGCCAATCTAAGAAGGGCCCAGTCATCGATACAGAGATTGAAGCTGCTCACAAATGATATCAATAATTACCTTCAATTCTATGACCTGGGGATACAAAAACAAATGATCAATCCAAACAGCATCATAAAAAATGTACTATCTGCCATGCAAGGTAAGATCGAAGACGCCCAGGCGACAATTCAAACAACCGAATTACCACCATTCCCTGCTGACCCCCTTCTTTTCTCTCACCTTATGACAAATCTTCTTGATAATGCGATAAAATTCAGAAAGCTCGTAGTTCCGCCAATGATCAACATACATTATTCACATGCTGATGAATTGAATGCAATGCCAAAAGCCATCGACAATACTGCATATATGATCATTATCATTTCTGATAATGGTCTCGGTTTTAATAATGATGAAACGGAGAATATGTTTGAGTTCTTATACCAGTTACCAAGCCAGGGCAAACACAAAGGTTCTGGAATGGGCTTGGCCATTTGCAAAAAGATCATGGAAATGCACGGTGGTTTTATTGCAGCTGAGGGTGAACGTGCCAGGGGAGCTTCCTTCCAATGTTATTTTCCATTATAGATCCTAGTATGATAGTTGGCCTAACTTTTCTAATGCATATAAAATACAGGTAACATGCATCGCCTGTACTATTTTGTTTTCACGAAGCATTTTTTTTAGCTCATCAATGGTATATAGCTCCACAATTATTTCTTCATTATGATCCAGTTTTTGTTCACCAGTTTTCTTTCCTCCTTTTGCAAGGAACATATGCATCCAGTTTGTATTGGTAGATGGGTTAGGCGAAATTTTTCCTAAAGATTCGTAAGAAGAAAAGGTATAACCCGTTTCTTCCAAAAGTTCTCTTGCAATTGCCGTTTGAAAGTCTTTATCAGTATCATCAACACAACCGCCAGGTAACTCAACGATAACCTCTCCTATCGAATGACGATATTGCCGAACCATGATCACTTTATTATCTTCTGTCAATGCAACGGCTGTGGCCCATTCAGGAAATTCATAAACATAGTATGGATTGATGATCTTGCCAGACGGGGCTTCACAAATGTCTTTGCGAACTTTAAACCAAAGATCATTGAAGAGATATTCTGAAGAGAGTATTTTCCA
>DASYQG010000019.1:0-2756 GCA_036005825.1 Chitinophagaceae bacterium
GTCAAAAACCGTTGCTTTTGAGGATAAAAATTTTAAGTTTAACAAATCATAACATTTGAACACCGTTTGACATTAGTCAAATTTCTCAAGCAATCTAAAGTGACGTTTCGCCTGTTTTAAAAAATCACGGCCCTTTTTATATGGCCAGTATGGAGTACCGTGTTCATGATTATACTTACTTATTTCAAACAAAACTTTCCAATGCTTCAGAATTTCCCGGTATGCCTGCCAGACACTGAGCCCTGCATCGTAAATATGATTGGGCTCAGCCCCGCAACCATTGAATTCGAGAATTGAATAGTTCTTTCCTTCTTTTAATTCATCAAGCGTCACGCATTTTACATCGTAACGACCATAATAAAATTTATTGGTGTAATGGCTTATATCATCAAAGACTTTATGCAATTTTTCATCGGCCAGATGATGCAGATCTATAAACCTTGCACCACGATTGTGATTGCCTGCATAAGAAAGATAAAAATGCTGATCCTTCCTTAGTACTCTGTCCAGGCGATGTTCATGCCGGTGTCTCATTTCTTCTAAACGAAATTTAGCACGGGGATGCTGCAGGATCAATTCCCATAAGGTTGATCTGCCATCGCCATAAACTTCCAGTAATTCTTTTTGTATCAGCCCGCTGATTGTTCCTTTTTGTTGTGTGGGATGCCTGTAATAAAAGATGCTTAGCTCAACAGGCAGGTCAATCAGCTCCTGTACAATATATTCTACCGGTATTCTTTCATGATATTTTCTTAGTTGATCATCATTATCGATTCTTCTGAAAAGAATTCCTTTCATACCCACATCTGGTTTCACAATAAATGGATAACTGAATCCATTCTCCATTATTTTTTTCTTTACTTTATCAAAGCTGAGGTCATGAAGAATATAGATCGTTCTTGGAAACGAAGATGGGGGTAACTGGTCATACATTTCTTTTTTACTTTCTCCTTCAAACCCACCAAAAGTAAGAGTAGGATTTGATGAGCTGAAGAACCAAATTGACCTTGCACGCAAACAATACCATGCCCACACAAAACCAATGGGGAAATACAGCACGTAGAAAGGCCACAGTTCCCAATTAGTGATCTTTGAAAAAAACTTTTTTACACTCATTTGTAGCTGGCAAAAATATAGATTGAATGCCAGTATCTGTTTTTTTGTAATGGTATTTTAGGATTATTTTTAAAACTCATTGTCTTACTGAGAAGAAATTTTATTTGATTAATATTGTATCATTGTCAATCTATTTATACCATCTTTGCTTCAATAATTCATTTAAACTTTTGTGATAATAATTTATGAAGGTTCCTGTACTTGCTGAATTATTTGCGGAGGGCAAACAGCCCGAAGTTTTATTTTGGGTGGGCTGTGCCGGCAGCTTTGATCAACGGGCACAAAAAATTACTAAAGCATTTGTAACCATACTTGATAAGATAAAGATCAACTATGCAATTCTTGGCAAAGAAGAAATGTGTAATGGAGATCCGGTGCGTAGGGCAGGTAATGAATTTATGTTTCAGATGATGGCCTACCAGAATATTCAGACATTGAATAACTATGGAATAAAAAAAATTGTAACTGCCTGTCCACATTGTTTCAATATTTTAAAAAATGAATATCCTGCATTAGGTGGTAACTATGAGGTCATTCATCACACTGTTTTTTTGCAGCAGCTGATCAATGAAGGGAAAATAAAATTAAAAGATGGTGGCGCATTTAAAGGAAAGAAAATCACTTATCACGATAGCTGTTATCTCGGCAGGGCAAATAATATTTATGAAGCGCCACGAAAAGTCCTGGAAGCTTTTGATACGGAATTAGTAGAAATGAAGCGGTGTAAAACAAACGGGCTTTGTTGTGGTGCAGGCGGCGCACAAATGTTTAAAGAAGAAGAAAAAGGAACAATAAGAATAAATAGTGAACGTACCAATGAGGCAATTGGAACCGGTGCAAATATTATTGCGGCCGCCTGTCCTTTCTGTAATACGATGTTGACGGATGGAGTAAAAAATGCAGAAAGAGAGGACACAGTAAAAGTGATGGACATTGCGGAATTAGTTGCAGCGAGTTTAGCTTAAATTTGCTCCATGAATCTTGAATATAAAAATCTTCTCAACGAAAATTTTTCCCCGGATAGTCGTATATGGATCTATCAAAGCAGTCGCTTATTTACCTTAAATGAGGCATTGACAATTGAAGACTTGTTAAATGATTTTACTGCTAAATGGTTATCACATGGTGTTCCTGTAAAAGGTGCCGGCTATTTATTTTTTGGGCAGTTCATTATTTTAATGGCTGATGAAAAAGCTACCGGTGTCAGCGGATGCAGCACTGATAGTTCAGTTCGTTTGATAAAAGATATTGAACAACGATTCGGGGTAAATATGTTTGACAGAACAACTCTTGCTTTTGTTGTGAAAGATAGAGTGCAGTTATTGCCCCTTTCTCAATTGCAATATGCTTTTGATAACCGGTTTATTGACTCACATACTCTATACTTCAATAATCTTGTGCAGACCAAGGCTGAATTAGAAAATAACTGGCTGGTTCCGATAAAAGATAGCTGGTTATCAAAAAAGATTACCGTAAATGTGTAAATTAGAAATACAAAAGCGGAAGTAGCTCACCTGGTAGAGCGACAGCTTCCCAAGCTGTAGGTAGCGGGTTCGAGTCCCGTCTTCCGCTCAAGACATATTTTATTGACACTTACTGAAAAAATATTTGGACTTATTCCGGTTTTTGTAGTAATAGTT
>DASYQG010000020.1:0-3008 GCA_036005825.1 Chitinophagaceae bacterium
GTAAATACCCAATAAAGAATGTTGGTTGTTTTTAAAGTCATGATCGTTGGTTTCAGTTTATTAAAAATTATTTAGCATTACAATTTACCATCCATTGCACGCCATATTTATCAGTGCAACTACCGTAATAAGCTCCCCAAAACATATCCTGCAATGGCATGGTAATTTTTCCAGCGGCAGATAACTTGTCAAATAATTTTTTTGCTTCTTCTCTTGTATCCGGTTCAAGACTTAAATGGACATTGTTTCCAAAGTTTACATTGAAACCAAATGACTCCGGGGCATCGGTTCCCATTAATAAATGTCCGCCAAGGATCGGAAGCTCAATGTGCATTACAAGATCTTTGTCAGCATCAGCTAACGGTGGCATTCCTTCCTGCGGAGGAATATCTTTAAACCGGGCGATGTGTCCATTGAATTCAGTTCCGAAAACTGTTCTGTAAAAATTGAAAGCCTCTTCTGTATTACGTCCAAAATTTAAATAGGTGTTTACTCGTGACATTGTTATCGGTTTAAAAGCTTTGTATCTGATTTTTGATCAAAGTGATTCAGTATATTTTTTAAAATTATCAAGGATAGCCTGCCAGCCTCCTCTTTGCATTTCGATTGGGTTTTGGCTTTCAGCATCAAATGTTTCTGTTATTTTGGTCTCATTTCCGCTTGAATTGAAAGAGACTTTTACCTGGCGACCATCGCCCATGGTGTATTCAATACGTTCATTGGTTTTAACCTCGTCATATGTTCCGCCAAAATCAAAACCCATGCTGCCATCTTTTGCTTCCATGCGAGAGCTAAATTTACCACCTGTACGAAGGTCGTTCTCTGCACGGGGTGTATGCCATTCAGGAGTGGCTGTACACCATTTGACAATATGCTCCGGCCCATTCCATGATCTCCAAACTTTTTCTATGGGTGCATTTACAGTTGTTTCTACTGTGATCTTTGTTGGGGTGTTAGTTGTCGTTTCCATTTTATTAATTTTTAAGATGAACAATCGCTTTTTGAGGATTATAAAAATACCTTTATTTCACTTTCAATTAAATTAATTTTTTGAATAATTAAACATCCAGGTGATACCAAACTTATCGGTAAGCGTTCCAAAAGTCGCACCCCAGAATGATTGATGCAATGGCTCAATAACCTTGCCATCCGAGGATAGATTATTAAAAAAAGAGTTTATCTCTTCTGTGCTGCTACAGTTTATACATAGGTTGACCGAATTTCCCTTTATAATATTATTTCCCATCATATCCGATGCCATCAATACAAGATTTTCCTTTGTCAAACTGCTGTGCAGGATCTTTGCACCCATTTCCGAGGGCACTCTTGCGGCCATTGGTGATTCTGATATTTTTTGCATTATCAATTCCCCGCCAAGACATTGTTGATAAAAGGTCATGGCTTCGCGGCATTGTCCATTGAAATTTAAATATGCATTTATATGTGTCATGTTCCCAACTTACTTTTTAATAATTTATAATTTAGCAGGATCGAGTTTAACCATACAAAGAACATCCTTCTTGTTATTCAAATACACTTCAATACAATACCCATTGCTGTCAATTCGCTTATCCCTGCACATTTCCCGGAAAGCCTGGCCCATTGCGGGAATGTTTTTCATAAAATCTTCGATGTACTCACTAATGTATTCGCCTTTTTCAATTGTGAATCTTTCGCAGCCTAAGCGGGCCGCTTCATCTGTCGAATTTTCCTCGGCTGCCGACTTGTAAATAATGTTTTTGTTTCCATCACCATACGAAATACCAAAAATCCTTCCTGGCGTTGGCGATTGAATCAGCGAATTCAGTTTGTCAAAAGCAGCCATGATGCCGTCCGGAAATGAACTGGCGGTTACACATAACACATTAATATCTGAATCTAAAAAATATGGTTTCATGTAAAACTGATTTTCAAAACAAAGCTATTGTCACTTCTTGTGACAGCCGCTGTGCAAATCCGTCAATCCAAGGGGTTGTTTGCGACAGTGAATCGTTTTACCTTTATGAAAACGAAAGCCGATCATGAAAAATATTGCAATACTTGTTCCTGAAACAGCGGTAATAGAAGCAGTGGCTGATCCACGTTATATGTTTACTGCCGTAAATGAATTTATAAAAAGCCAGGGAAAACCTGCGTTGTTCAATGTTCAATTGGTTGGTCTTACAAAAGAAGTGAAACTGGCTGATGGAATATTTTCAATTCATACTGATGCGACTCTTAAAACTGCAAAGAAGCCAGACCTCATTATTATTCCTGCGATCAGTGGCAATCTTGAACATGCAATTAAACTAAATAAAGATTTCCTTTCATGGATCGTAATTCAATATAAGAATGGCGCTGAAGTTGCAAGTCTTTGTCTTGGGGCTTTTATTCTTGCCTCAACAGGGTTGCTGAATGGAAAAAATTGTTCAACGCATTGGTTGTTTGCAAATGAATTCAGAAGCATGTTCACCGAGGTAAATCTTGTTGACAATAAAATTGTAACCGAACAAAACGGACTTTATACAAGTGGTGGTGCCAATTCGTATTGGAACTTATTGTTGCACCTTGTTGAAAAATACACCAATCGTGAATTAGCGATTCTCGCTTCCAAGTTTTTTGTATTGGATATAGACAGGAAGAGTCAATCACCTTTTACGATGTTCATCGGTCAGAAAATTCATGATGATGATGAAATAAAAAAAGCACAGGAATTCATTGAAAATAATTTTATGGAAAAGATCACGGTGGATGAGCTTTGTTCAAAATTTGCAATTGGCCGCCGCACATTTGAAAGAAGATTTAAGAAAGCAACTAATAATACAATCATTGAATACATTCAAAGGGTAAAAATTGAATCCGCTAAAAAACAATTTGAAACAGGAAGAAAAACTGTTTCCGAAGTAATGTATGAAGTTGGTTATGTCGACACTAAGGCTTTTCGTGATGTATTTAAAAAAGTAACAGGCATGTCGCCACTTGACTATCGCAGTAAATACAATAAGGAAACTTTACACCTGAATTAACTG
>DASYQG010000021.1:0-7845 GCA_036005825.1 Chitinophagaceae bacterium
ACAACCTCTGTATTACCATTTTCGCTTTTTATATTAAAAGATGTTCCTACTACAATTACCTGCACATCATTTACTGAAATGATAAATGGTTTTTTCTTATCAGGCGCCACATTAAAGAAGGCTTCGCCTTCTAAAGCAATAGTTCTTGTATTGCCTTTGAATTTTGAAGGGTATGTAATAGTTGATTTTTTATTCAATGTAATTACAGAACCATCTGATAAGGTATCAACCAGAACGTTTTGCCCGGTTTGAGCAACCATTTCTTTGGGTGCATTATTATTAAAAATGAAATATGCAGCTATACCCAGACCCGCAATTAAAATGATCGATGCAGCCATCCTCATCCAGGAAAAACGACCGCGACTTATAATTTTTGGAGTTTCATTTTTATCGGCAACTCGCTTTTGAAATCTTTCCCATGCTTTATCTACATGAAGGGTTGATTCAGTTGCAAGCGCTTTACTGTTATCCCAGATCTTTTTGAGCTGGTTATAATATTCTTTGTTTGTCGCGTTCTCATTCATCCATTCCATCACCGCTTTCTCTTCTCCGGGAGATGCTTCACCCAGCAGGTGTTTCACCAGCAGCTCATCATCAATATGGTAAAATTTTTGTTCCAGGGTTGTGGTATTAAAAATGAATAAATAATAAAATAAAGATCAGGAAGTCAACTAATTTCTCCCGCAACAATTTCAGTGCCTTGCCCATCTGGTTCTCCACTGTTTTTACGGATATACCCAGCTTATCTGCAATTTCCCGGTACTTCAATTCATCAAAGCGACTCATCTGGAAAATAGTACGGCATTGTTCCGGTAATTCATTCAAAGCCGAATGAATTTTCTTTTCCAGCTCCCCGGCCATTACTTTTTTTGCGGGATGTTCCACTTCGTTCTTCATACTGTACGCAACATGCAATTGGTGATTTGATCTTACCTTCTGATGCTTGATATAATTAAGGCTTTCATTATGCACAGCCCGGTATAAATACGCAGAAACAGAACCGGACAATGAAAGTGTTTCATTTCGTTCCCAAAGTTTGAAAAAAACCTGTTGCACCATTTCTTCCGCTTCCACGTCATCTCTCAGTAAAGTAAAAGCGTAGGCATGCAGGCGTTTAAAATGAGTTTTAAAAACCTGTTCAAAGGCTGTTTCGTCCCTTTGTGCCAGCAATGTGCCGATGGATTCGTTTTCCAATTCCATTCCCTGTGCCCTGAACTCTATTAATAAAGCTGCGCCCAAAAATACTTTTTAATATAACAACCGACAGACCATTTACCCCTATTCCAGTTCAAAAAAAGATTGGACTTAAAGCCAATAGCTGGGTTAGCATGTCGTTCTTCCTTTGTACTTTTAAAAAATACGATCAAAATTATCAGAATCAAATAATAATGATAGAACAAACAGAACTTATTGTTACCAAATGGCAATATCATCCGCCGGTGAAGTCAATTGATGACGAACCGGAAAAATTATTCAGCTCTATTTCATTTGATGTAATGAAGAAAAGAGCAGCCAACAAAAAAGGAATTGCCTGCCGCTTTACCATTCGCTTTGAGTTTGAAAATGAACCGATACTTGAATTTGCAGGGGAAGATTCATATGTAATAGACCTGCCGGATATTATAGATAGAAGCGAGCTGCAAAGGATGATCAGGAATTCGTATTCTAAGTTCAAAGAAAAATTTGAGTTTAAAAAACTGGGTACAGTACTTCGCGATAAATCGTTGCTGCCATTTGATGAAACAAAATATGATCTTGATCCCGTGCTTGAGTTGCTGCGTTAGAAACAAGAGGAAACAAAAATTTGACTTACGCATGATTTTTGGTTAACAATAGGAATTTAGTTTTGCTGCTGACAACCTTATCAGACCATTTTTTTAAATTTTATTTTGTGACAGGTGCGATTGAAAAACCGAGACAGTGGACCCTTAAAAGAGCCAGAAAAAATCAGGAATTTTTTATAAAAGAAAACCCCAAACTCCTTTATTCTGTTGTTATCAATAAAGTTCCCAAAAAAGCAGCAGAGAGTAAACTGGACCGGGAGATCGATTTAGGGTTGCCACCCCAGCCGAAGGAATATCTTAAATACCCGGATTGCGATTGGTTATGACAAGCAGACTCCGTTGTGATTTTCTTTTATTGAAATTAGGCCTCATAACTGAAGTATGATAGTTGAGACTATCCCACAAAAGAAATCCAGACAAGATTAAAAAGAGGATGGTGCCTATCTTTTATTTGTCTGGATTTTACAATTCCATCTGAAAGGATAATGGTTCGATCGTTTCTTTCAGCAATCAATTATAATAAAGTAACGGAAGATCCATCAATATTATCCATTAGTAGTAAATGGAGTAAATATACCTGTCGTATAGAAATCCAAAGAGTTGCAAACAATGGAAACCCTTTCCTGTAAAGGGTTTCATGATTTTTACTACAGCTTAGATCTATCTCTTTCAGAATTTCCCCCGGGCTGAATATTTGACAAATGTCAATGTTTTTTTAGATCATTGCGTTCATTAATCACTTCTTCAAAGAAAGCTTTTTTCTGACCCTGCTTAAAGTTTCAAGAGTAATACCAAGAAAGGATGCAATATACTTTAATGGAATTCGGTTGGCCAAGTGACCATACCTTGTAATAAAGAGCTGGTACTTATTTTCAGCATTGGTAAGTCTTACAATAAATGCACGTCCCTCTGCATCCTGGTAATACTTTTGCAAAACTTTCCTGGCCACAATATTAAATTCAGGAAACTTGACGTATAGCTCCTGGAAATTGTCGTATGTTAAGGCAAGCAACTCACAATTTTCAATGGCCTGCATGTTTTCCATGGCGGGTATCTTCATGTCGAGAGCCGAAATAGAACTCACCACTTCATTCTCCGCGGTGATCCAGGTTGTAATATCTTTTTTTCCTTCTTTAATGAAACCACGTACAGCTCCCTTTTTTATAAAATAAATATGTTCGCATACCTGCCCCGCTTTCAGCAATAATTTCCCTTTACGAAATGAGCAAGCATAGCTGTGCTTTCTAAAATACTCTGTGATACCCTCACTTAAGGGATGGAAATAGTCCAAAGTGGCGATCACTGCTGAAATATCAGGGGGACTGTTTTTCTTTATTTGATGCTGTTTATATAAACCAGCTCCGTCCATTCAGTGCATTTTATTGGATACAAACTTAGGAATATATTTTTTCTGAAAACAAATGAGAATACTACAGACTGGTAGAATTGAATTTTGCGTACTGACTGACCATTATTTTCATATTCCGTTAATGCTGCATCTTCTTATCAAATTGCTTTTGCAGCTCGCCTAATGCCGCATCATATCCTGCCCGATCAATAAAGGCAGCAGGATCATATGTATCGCCTGGCTTATGTTTAGTATGCATTTTAAACTGGCTGGCATGCGAAGCAAGCCAGATATCAAATGAGATATTTTTCATTTTCTTGAATGTATAGGCATAATCATCTGCTATTCCAGGATAAGTGCTTATTCCTGTAAATGGCTTGTCCGTAACAATAGTAGGCATGTTTGCAATAAGTACTTTATAAGATCGCTGATCATCTTTTACGGTAAATAAAAAACTACTGGAACCTTTTGTATGGCCGGGATGATGGAGCATGATCAGTTGCATAGCTTCCAACCGAATGGTATCACCATCCTTCAGCAAACGATCGGCTTTTACAGGTTTGAATGACGTTCCATAGACTCCCAATTCATAATCGGAACCGCCCCCGGTTACTAATACATCAGCCTCTTTTTCGTTCACCATCAGTTGTGCTCCAGTTTTGTTTTTAATGTCAGCCATAGCACCCATATGATCGTAATGTGCCTGTGTGGTTAATAATATTTTAGTATCGCTAAACTTAAAACCAAGTGTTTCGATATTGTTTTTTATTTGTTCACCAGAAGCAGCCAATCCAGTATTGATCAATATATTTCCCTGTCCAGTTGTAATGAGATAACAAGCGAGATCGTATGTACCGACATAATACAGGTTACCTGCAATGCGAAATGGTGGATATGATGCTGTCCATTCCTTTGTGGTCCTGGGTTCTTTTACCTCTTGTGCAGCTACAAAAGATACTGTGAACGATAAAATAATAGCCAACCCTATATTTTGAAATGAATGCCTTGACATATATAAATGATTGAATGAATTTGAGAGTTCAAATTTATCAGCTTTTCTGAACTTTTGTTGTTGTTTCATCTTTTTATGAGCAAGTCATAATGATGCGTAACTTAGTTGCAATCAATTTGACCTTATGCAATTCTTTGTTGAAAAAAATTCGATCGTTAGAAAGATCTGGGGGAAGAGTGACACTGTGCTCTTTATTTTTGCCGGAGCCGCTGCTGAATTTGCACTTAATAAAGCCGTGGACTGGCTTTACTTTACCGGTAGATTACCTGCCGATCCATTAGGACGTCTTTTCTCCACTGTCAGGTACGCAAGAAGAATTGTTTTTTCTTCAACCGATGAAGCCAATAAAGCAGTTGATAGCATGCGGCAGATACATACTACTGTTGAACAAAACCGTGGTTCTTCAATACCCGACTGGGCTTATCGTGATGTTTTGTTCATGCTGATATATTATTCCATTTCATCATACGAACTGCTGGAAAAAAAATTAAGCGATGATGAAAAGGAGGAAGTACACAATGTTTTTTATCGTGTAGGTACAAGGATGGGATTAAAAGAATTGCCATCAACTTATGTGGAATGGCAGCCTGTAAGAGAAACACATTTACTAAATGATCTGCAAAAAAGTAATTACACTGCAGATCTTTTTAAACAATATAAAAAACATCTTGGTGCCATGCGGTTTAAGGTGTTGATCGAAGGTCAAAAATTAGTAGTGCCTGACAGAGTAAAAGAATTGTTGCAGTTCAGGGATTTTTCTTTGCTTACTCCTGTTGTACCGATCTATAAAGTTAGCAGGCTGATGAAGATGGACTGGCTGCTTAAAAACATCTTGCTCCCTTCGGATTATAAAGATCAAATAAACGAACTGGATGTGCAGCAGGATTAAGAATTAACAAACTACAAAAGACATTGATGATTTTTTATTGGCATACATAACCGCCATCCACCGCAAACACGCTGCCAGTTGTAAATGAACTTTCATCAGACAATAAAAATGCAACTGATCCTGCAATCTCTTCTGCCTTGCCAATACGGCCCATAGGTTGCACCCCATCCAATGATCTGTATACTTCTTCAGCTGCTGTTCCTGTTTTAGTAACAAATTGTTCAACTGCCCGGTGAAGCAACGGCGTATTAATAGTGCCGGGACAAATACAGTTTACTCTTATATTATAAGGAGCATAATCAATAGCAGTGCTTTTAGCAAGCTGAGCAATGGCGCCTTTGGTCATACCATATACTGAACTGCTGGCTTTACCGATAAATGACTGGTCAGAGCCCATGAGTACAATACTTCCTTTTTGCTGTTGCTTCATGATTGGTATCGTTTTTTTAAGCACGTAAAAAACACCCAATACGTTGATGCCAACAATGGATTCCAGCTGTTCATAAGTTGTTTCTTCCAATGTTGCAAATAAGTGAACACCTGCATTGGCAAACAGCATGTCAATTCTTTTTTCTTTTTCAATAACCTGGTCAATAGCCGAATTGATATTTTCTTTTTTACTTACATCGCATAAAATAAAATGGCTGTCTACTTCAACGGGCTTATTACGATCGAGATTATAAACAATAGCTCCTTTACTGAGTAGCAATTCTTTTGTTGCCTTACCGATACCTGTGCTGGCGCCGGTGATCACCACTATTTTGTTTTTCCATTCCATAAGATGAGCTTTATTCAAATAAAGTTAAATAATGTTCAGCTATACAAGTGTTGAATCTTGTGCCGATAAGTGGAAGTAGCCGATCAAAATAAATCACAACAATAGTAGTGCTTTCATGATATTGTCTAATAACGTACAATAAGTTTAATCAATAAGTTCCAGACATAAATGATCCGGCCTATAACTCAGAATTGAATTGGCCAGGGCCACAAATTGAAGTACGCTATTTATTATATTTTTTATTTAAGAAAACCAAGTAGAAGATTCGGAATATCCCAAACTTTATTTTTTAACCCAAACTCTTCTGTAACCAGCAGGTAACTTTTTGTGTCAAACAATTAATAATGGAACTTTAAGTGCCGGAATATAGTATTCCATAAGAATTTCTATTTTTCTTAATAGAACAAGTAATTAAAAGTGCAGCGTCAGCACTATAATCATTGACGAAAACAAAATGAAGACAATAAAAAAACTTTTTAGCTGTATGATCGCTATGGTTATTGTTATTTCTTTTGTGAATGCCCAGGAACCAACCCCACAAAAGCAGGTTGAACAGATCCAGGCACAGGTAAATGAAAAAGCAATGCAAATTCAAAAACAGGTACAACAGCAGATACAGCAGCTTCAGCAACAGGTACAAAACCAGGTGAATCAATTACAACAACAAACCCAGAAACAATTAGAGCAATTCCAGCTTACTGTTGAACAATCATTAAAACAACAGGGGCAAAACAAGAAGGAAGAAATGCAGCAACAAATGATGCAGAAAATGCAGCAGGTTCAAATGCGGTTTCAGCAACAACTTCAATTAATTAAGTCTACTGTTGAGCTCAATGTCCAGCATTTGCAGCAAGAAGCAGAATTTCAAATAAAGCAATTCCAGCTACAAGCGGCACAACAAATATTGCAGCTGGAAAATTAAGTTTAAGGCTGACGGACGAAAAAGATTACATTTACTTACCACTCCACATTCTAAGCTGATCTGGTATAAGATGAGAACTTTTCTATTTAATCCTTGTATTTAGTATCTATTTTTTTCACAACATCCGGTCCTGAATTGTTCAGCAGCGGATATAAATTTTGAATTATGTTAGTAATAGCACAACACACAAACATCACTGACCCCGCAGCTTTCTGGGCAAAAGCACAATCAGTTGTCGGAGCAACACCGGCTGGCACCAGCGTTCTATCTGTTTTCCCATCCCAGGATGGTAAGACAGGCACCTGCGTTTGGGAAGCAGGAAGTGCTGATCAGCTTCAAAAATTCCTTGATGGAGCATCAGAAGGTTTGGCAACTAATTTTTGTTATGAAGTAAATGAAGCAGCTGCAATTGGCTTGCCGGAAAGAAAAAAAGAAGCAACACTTAACTGATCCTATTTTGTGTTTTTAAATTTAAGAGCTGCCTATGCAGCTCTTTTTATTTGTATCAGGCTAGCATTTATTGTGTTTTTTTATTTATTGAAAACAAATGAGAACATTACGATAGCAGGCATAAAAAAATCTGCGGGATGAATATCCTGCAGATAAGTTAATTAAAAGACGTCGCCCGATATTATTGTCTTACCATCTTTTGTTATCAGTACGGACTGATTTTTCTTTTGCCACTGAAACTGATAAAGCTCTTCCTTCAATTTCTTTATTGTTCAGCGCCTTCATTGCTGCTTGTCCTTCTGCTACAACATCCATTTCAACAAAACCAAAACCACGGCTTCTTCCGGTTTCCCTGTCATTGATCACTTTTGCAGAAGTGACATTACCAAATGGCGTAAACAGATCTCTTAAAGCTTCCTCATTTGTGTGAAAGCTTAAATTCGAAACATACATGTTCATAAATAAAAAGTTTAAAATAAAAAATAAAATACTTCCCGCTTACAACGAGACAGGTTGTGACGCAAATCAGAAACAAAGAGTAAAGAAGGATAAATTAATACTGAAGGGAAGAGTAAAAAATTTGAAGCGGTCTTATACTGAATGTGAGCTTAATTAAATGGTCACAGGGTAAAGATAGACTAATAAAAGGCAATGAACTAATC
>DASYQG010000022.1:0-2222 GCA_036005825.1 Chitinophagaceae bacterium
AAAGTTGAAAATATTATCAGATGTCCATGCATGTTCATCATCACCGATCAACAAACGATTTGGATCTGCGCTGAGTGTTGTTTTACCGGTCCCGCTTAAACCAAAGAAAATAGCAGTGTCTCCATTTTCTCCCATGTTTGCGCTGCAATGCATGCTTAGCACATTTTTTTCCTGTGGTAAAATATAATTCAGGATCGTGAAAATTCCTTTTTTCATTTCACCTGTATAACCAGAACCAGCGACCAGGATCATTTTATGTTTAAAAGAAACTAGTGAAACATTATGTTGTCTTGTGCCACATTCGTTCGGATCAAGTTTCAAACTGGGGCATGATATTACATGCCATTCAGGTTTAAAATTTTCAAGCTCTTCCTCGGTCGGTCTTAAAAACATATTGTAGGCAAAAAGATTGCTCCATGGTTTCTCATTTACCACTCGAATATTAAGTCGATAACGAGGATCAGCACAAGCATAACAATCTCTTACCCATAACTCCGGAAGTTTTTCCAGGTGATCGATCATTTTTTTATAAATGATTTGATAATATTTTTCATCAACAGGGATATTAAATTCATTCCAATGAACAGTGTTTTCAGTGATCTCATCTTTCACTGTAAACTTATCCTTTGGGCTGCGGCCAGTAAACTCGCCGGTTTGAATTACCAAAGCACCAGTATCATTTAAAACTCCTTCTCCAAGACGAAGGGTGTCAAGAATCAGATCGCCGGGAGAAGTTTGATAATGAACATTTTCGGAGAACTTTAAAACAGATTTCATGAAATTTTTGGTGGGAAAGGAAATAGTCGGGACTGACATAGCCAAGCTTTTATTTAAGTGTTGATGGCAAAGGTAGGGCACAAACACTATTCGAAACAAACAAGTGTTCGTAACACACATTGTTGCGCAACGAAACTAAAAATAGTCTGTGATTAAAAGTCATTGATTAATAGTACTATTGCAAAAGCAACGATTGAAATTTTTATTAATTGTTTTTTATCAACTTTTGGGGATAACGACAGACATCTGACTGCCCCCCCAAACTTATCTTTAAAAATAATTTTTGTAATGAAATATCTTCCGCTAAACCCGCAGATCTTTACTCAAAACAGGCAGCGATTTATAAAAGAGATGGCGCCCAATTCAATCGCCATTTTTAATAGCAATGATGAGTTGCCAATGAACGCCGATGCCCTTCATAAATTCAAACAAAATTCAGATCTGTTTTGGCTGACGAGTGTGACACAGGAAGAAAGTATGCTGATCCTTTTCCCGGATAATCCTGAAAAAAAATTTCGTGAAATATTGGTGCTTGTTCGCCCAAATGAACTGAAAGAAAAATGGGATGGCAAAAGATTACGCAAAGAGGAAGCAACTGCTGCATCAGGTATTGAAAACATCGTGTGGCTTGATAGCATTGAACCGTTATTGCAAAAATGGATACACTGGAGTGATACTATTTATTTGAATACAAACGAACATGATCGCAAAGCCAACTGGGTGCCGGTAAGAGATTATCGTTATGCTGAGGAAATGAAAAGAAAATATCCTTTGCATAATTATAAGCGCAGTGCACAAATTTTAAAAAGGCTTCGTGCAATAAAAACGCCATTAGAAATCGAAGTATTACAGAAAGCAATTGATATAACTGATAGTACTTTCCGGCGTTTACTTCAGTTTATTAAACCTGGCGTATGGGAATATGAGATCGAAGCCGAAATATTTCATTCTTTCTTGATGCAAAGAGCCACAGGTGCTGCTTACGGAAGTATTATTGCCAGTGGTGACAGGGCAAGAACATTACATTATGTTTCAAACAACCAGGAATGCAAGAACGGAGAAATGATATTAATGGATTTTGGCGCTGAATATGGTGGATATAACGCAGATCTCACAAGAACGATCCCCGTGAATGGAAAATTTACAGCAAGACAGAAAAAAATATATAACACTTGTCTTGATCTCCATAATCGTTGTAAAGAATTGTTGAAACCCGGCATTTCAATTATGGAGTATCATGAGAAAGCAGGAGATGTTGCTACCGAATTATTTTTGAAAGTAGGCCTGTTGAAAAAAACGGATATAAAAAATGAAGACCCTGACAATAGGGCTTACAGGAAATATCTTTATCATGGTATTTCACATCATCTTGGTGTTGATGTTCATGATCTTGGTACAATGACAGAACCAATAAAGCCAGGAATGGTATTTACAGTTGAGCCCGG
>DASYQG010000023.1:0-3839 GCA_036005825.1 Chitinophagaceae bacterium
AAAAGAAAAATTGGTGCCAATGATCATTGAGTTGGCAAAGGATGATGCCAAACAGAGTGAACTAAGAAGACATATAAGCGAATTAGCAATAAAGAACGCTGATGAAAGAATTGCTGAAGAGATTTTTAAAATATTTTGATGATTTTTTGACGGGTTCCAAAAAGTTCAAATACTGTCCTTATGAATCCCCCTTCGGGGGGCTCTATGAAAGCGAAAGAAGATTATAAGTATGAAAGCGATCTACTTTATCGGGATTGGGGGAATTGGAATGAGTGCATTAGCGAGATACTTTCATTCAAAGGGTGTAAACGTGAGTGGGTACGACAAAACGCCAAGTTCTTTAACAAAGGAATTAGAACAGGAAGGAATGAAGATTCATTATGAAGAGAATGTTGATCTGATCCCGAAAGATGCGGAACTGGTAGTGTATACACCGGCAGTTCCGAGGGAACATAAAGAGCTGGTGTATTATCGACAGAATGGATTTAAAGTAGTAAAGCGAAGTGATGTTTTACAGATAGCAACAGAAAGTTCTTTTAATATATGTATCGCTGGTACACATGGCAAAACAACAATAACAACAATGGTTGCTCACTTGTTGCGACACACTGGTTATGGTTGTAACGCATTTCTCGGTGGTATTTCTGTGAACTATGGAACAAATTTTTGGGGTAGTGAAAGAAATGTAAGTGTTGTTGAAGCGGATGAATACGATAGAAGCTTTTTGAAATTAAGCCCGGATATAGCGATCATCACAGCAATGGATCCCGATCACCTGGACATTTATGGAACTGCTGAAGAAATGGAAAAAGCATTTATTGAATTCAGCGGAAAAATAAAAGAAGGTGGTTTATTGATCAGCAAGTTTGGATTAAAGAGAACAAAAGACCTGGAAGGCGCAAGACATCTGACTTATAGTGTTCAAAATAATAATGCAGATGCACATGCTGAGAATATAAAGATGATGAACGGAAGTTATGAGTTTGATGTTGTAATAAAAGAAAAGAGAATTGATAAAGTGAGATTGAATATTGGCGGAATGCATAATGCTGAAAATGCAGTAGCAGCGATTACAGTAGCAAGTTCTTTAAATATAGATGAAGAAAAGATCAAAGCAGCAGTAGCAGATTTCAGAGGAGTGAAGAGAAGATTTGAGTATATCATTAAAACCGATGAACTGATTTTTATTGATGATTATGCTCATCACCCGGAGGAATTAAGGGCATTGATCAGTGGCGCTAAGTCGTTGTTCAGTGATAAAAAGTGTACGGTGATATTTCAACCACACTTGTACACAAGAACAAGAGACCTGGCAGAAGGATTTGCAGAAGTGCTGGATATGGCTGATGAAGTGATACTATTACCGATCTATCCCGCAAGAGAATTACCAATTGCAGGAGTGAGCAGTGAAATGGTCTTAGAGAAAATGAAGAACAAGAATAAACGGGTGTCGGATAAAGAAGAGTTGAAAGATTGGATAAAAAAGGATTTTAAGAAACAAGGAAAAGTATTAGTAACAGCAGGTGCAGGCGACATTGATTTATTAGTAGAACCGATTAAAGAAATTTTGAAATAGTTTTTTTGTGAATACAAAAGCGACAATACGGAAAATATTATTTGTGATGCTCTGGGTTTGCATCGGTGGTGGAATGCTAACCCTGTTAATTGCAGCGATCGGTAAAAAGAACCGGGAAGATTGTGCTGATTACACTATTGCGATTAAAAACTCAGAAGAAAATCTTTTTATAGATGCAAATGATATCAGGAAGCTATTGAAATCAGGTGCAGGCTTTGAAATAAAAGGTAAAAAGATATCAGAAATAAATCTGAAAAAACTTGAGGGGCTTTTAAGAGACAATGTTTGGATAAGAAAAGCTGAAATGTGGTTTGATAACAGGAATGTATTGCACGTAGAAGTTTACGAAAGAGAACCGATTGCCAGAATTTTTACAACTGCAGGTAATACATTTTATATCGACAGCACAGAAAAGAAATTGCCTCTTTCCGATAGACTAAGTGCCAGAGTACCGGTATTTACAGGGTTTATCGATAAGAAAGTTTATTCTGCTAAAGACAGTCTCTTATTAACTGATGTAAAAAACATAGCGACATATATAAAAGTTGATCCTTTCTGGATGAGCCAGGTAGCACAAATAGATATAACAGCCGAAAGAAATTTTGAATTAAGCCCGGTTATAGGCAATCATTTAATAAAAATTGGAGACGGAAAAGACATCGAAAAAAAATTCAATCGCCTGATGATCTTTTATAAACAAGTGCTTGCACAAAAAGGATTTGACGCTTATAGCACTATTGATGTTCAATACTCCGGCCAGGTAGTAGGAACAAAGAGAGGTAGTGATAAAAGTAAAGTGGATACTGTATTGCTTAAAAGGAGGGTAGATGAAATGTTGAAACAAATGCAAAAGCAGTATGATAGCGTTGCCGCTTTAAAACCGATTACTGAAAAACCAATCATAAGTGGATCGCAAGTAAGTACAAACGATTTGAGGGCCACCAGCACTCAATCTACTAACCCAAATGCTTTGAAAGCTGAATCCTTACCCGTTAAAAACCGAAACAAACCCAGTGAGAACAAACCGAGAGCAGTAATGCCGAAGAAGAATTAGGAATTATAAGTTATGAATGATGAATTGCTCCGCGGAGAAGAAGATGAATAGAATTATAGAACGTACAAGAGTGCGACGCAAAGGAAGATGATAAGAATTACAAAAGCTTGTAACGAAAACTAAAAACAGAAAACCATAAACTTCAAATCTGTAAACAACTAAAAACTACAATATCATGAACAACGAACAACCCATTATCGTCGGACTCGATATCGGCACAACAAAGATCGCTGTGATCGCCGGTCGCAAAAATGAATTTGGAAAGCTGGAGATCCTTGGCTTTGGGCGAGCCAATAGCAATGGCGTAAAACATGGCCAGGTGCTTAATATTGATGAAACGATCAAAGCCATCAATGCAGCGCTTGAAAATTGTCTGGCTTCAAACCCAGGTTTGGAAATTAAAGAAGTGTATGTCGGTATTGCCGGACATCATATTAAAAGTTTGCAAACCCGTGGTGATATCGTGAGGCAGAGCACTGAAGATGAAATCACCCGTAAAGAAATTGATCAACTGATCGCTGACCAATACAAGACTTATATTCCTGCAGGCGACCAGATCATTGATGTGATCCCGCAGGAGTTCACCATTGATAATTTTCAAAATATTCCTAACCCGATCGGTTATGGTGGTGTAAAGGTTGGCGCAAATTTCCATATCATCACCGGTGATAAAAATGCTATTCGTAATATCAATCGCAGTGTTGAGAAAGCAATGCTTGCAACAAAAGACCTGGTACTACAACCATTGGCGTCAGCTGCTGCAGTAATGGGACAGGAAGATCTTGAAGCTGGGGTTGCAATAGTTGATATCGGTGGTGGTACCACTGACCTTGCTGTCTTTTACGAAGGAATTTTAAAACATACAGCAGTTATTCCTTTCGCTGGTGAAAACATTACCAATGATATTAAAACTGGTTTGGGTGTTTTAAAAACACAGGCTGAGCAAATGAAGGTTCAGTTTGGCAGTGCATTATCTAATGAAGCAAAAGCAAATGCGTATATAACTATACCTGGTCTGCGCGGCATGCCGGCAAAAGAGATCAGCGTAAAGAATCTTGCTAACATCATACAGGCCCGCATGAGTGAGATTCTTGATTTTGTTACTTATCATTTAAAACAAGTAGGGCTTGATAATAAAGCGTTGAATGGTGGAATCATTCTTACCGGTGGTGGTTCACAATTAAAACACATGATCCAGTTAACAGAATA